>CAMQZX010000001.1 GCA_947039785.1 uncultured Lachnospiraceae bacterium
TCATCTTTTATCTCCAGCTCGTTATTGATTTCCTGCTGGCGGATTAGTTTTTGTTTCAACTCCGATTCATAGGGGAATTCTTTATTAAACTCCCTTTTAGATTCCTCCATATTTCTTTTGTACTCTTCCAGTTTTTCTTTATGTGCGGCAACTCTCTTTTCCAAACTCCCCAACAGGTTCTCCATACGGACCATATTTCCGGAAGCACTGCTGCTCATATCTGCCGAATAAGTCAGTTCCCCACTCAGCTTTATGATACAGTCAGAATACTTTTTTTCTACCACTACATCAAACCCCTTATAGCTGCCCACCGTCCTGCTTTCCATACTTTCAAGGGAATGTGCCATCTCTAAGATAACGCTGCCCGCCGCCTCACGTTCATCATATCTAAGGCCGTTCAGAGTAACGAAAAAGTCCGGCTCCATACAGAGTGCCTGGTCACGTTTCCTGATATCTTTTTCCATAGCATACAATCGGTTCTCAGTCTTCTTAATCAATTCTGGATATTTGAAAAGGAAATTATCCTGATGGACATAGCGCTGGCTCTCATAGCTTGCCTTCAAGACCTGCAGACGCGAAACTTCCGTGTCTACCTCGGTTTTTTCCATAATCATAGGATTCCCAGACGCAATTGCCTTGATTTCCGCAAAGGATAAAATGGTTTCGTCTACGTCCTGACATTCCCTTTCAACCGTTTTGTCTGTCATTATCTGGCTGATAAACCTCTGCTTATTTTCTACAATCCCCCAGAGGTAACTGTCAAATGTCTTTTTCGTGATATAGCGGTATATATTGACTTCTTCATTATCATTTCCCTGGCGTATGATACGCCCTTCCCTCTGCTCAATATCCGAAGGTTTCCACGGGCAATCAATGTGATGAGCCGCGACAAGGCGTTTTTGGATATTGGTTCCTGTTCCCATCATGGACGTGCTTCCCAGGAGGATTCGTTTCCTGCCGCTCCTCATGTCTGCAAATAATTCCTCTTTCTGCTTATCACTATGGGCATCATGAATAAATGCAATTTCATCTTCTGGTATTCCTTTCCTGATCAACTCCTGTTTCAGAAAGTCATATACATTAAATTTCTTGTTTCCTGTGGGCGTGCCAATATCGCAAAAGACAGCTTGTGTCCCCTTAAACTCCTGGGAACCAATGTATTCCTGATAAATATTCTCTGCCGCCTGAAAGAGTTTGCCGTCACCATCTACTTCCGCATCTGGGTCAATCAGCCGGGGATCGGTGCCGAGCAACCTTGCTTCGTTGGTGATCTTGAGCATGTTATCGACCGTTGGATCTACATTCCCTGCTCGTATTGCTTCCGCGCGTTTAGCCAGTTCCTGCATCATGTACTCAACACTCTCAGACGCCACGCTCTCCACAATTTTGTATTTCCCACCTTTTAACTTAGGTACATTCAGGTTCAGCATTGAAGGCAATTGGATATCAGCCACCTCCCGGAACATATTCATAAGCTCCGGCAGATTACAGAATTTATTGAACCGGCTCCGCATTCGGTATCCGCCCTCTGGTGACATTTCAAGCGAAGTGGTAACTTCGCCAAAATTGGCCGCCCAACTGTCAAAATGGTCAATCCCCTTCTCATGTAGTTTCTGTGACTGCAGATACAACTGCATGACATACATTTCACACATGGTATTGGAGATAGGCGTCCCGGTTGCAAGGATAACATTTCTTCCTCCGGTCAGTTCCTGGATATACTGGATCTTTTGGAACATATCCATAGCCCGCTGGGAACCATTGGTGGAAATACCTGCCACATTACGGATTTTTGAAAAGATAGACAGGTTTTTAAACACATGCGCTTCATCTACAAACAATGCATCTATCCCTAACTGTTCAAAATCCAGAACATCATCCTTTTTTGCATCATTTCTCAGACTTAAAATTTGGGATTCCAGATTTTTCCGTTGACGCTCCATATCTTTTATCCCCCATTTAGCCCCCTGCTCCTCCTTCATCTCCGCAATGGCCCCCGAAATTCGTTCCACCTGATTTTCAAGAATTTCCGCACGCCTTTCCGCAGACAGGGGAATTCTCTCAAATTGAGAGTGTCCCAAAATCACGGCATCATAATTATTTGCAGCAATCCTACACGTCAGCTTTCTTCTATTTTCACTTTTAAAATCTTCTTTCGATGTCACAAGTAGATTGGCACTGGGATATAAGTGCAGGAATTCTGCCGCCATCTGCCCCACAAGATGATTCGGTACGACAATCATTGCTTTATGCATCAGCTTCAGCCGTTTCAACTCCATACAGATAGCCGCAATTTCATAGGTTTTTCCAGCCCCAACCGCATGGGCCAGCAAAGTGCTTCCATGCAGTGCCCGGTCTACAACATTCCGTTGATGGTCCCGCATATTTATTTCCGGATTCATACCGGGGAACGATAAATAAGAACCGTCATAAACCCGCAGACGGTTATCATTGAAGTTCTGATTGTAAAAATCCACATATTTTTTTCTACGCTGCGGATCTTTCCATATCCACTCCTTAAAAGCATCTTTTATGAGGGTTGCCTTTTCCCTTGCCAGAGTTGTTTCTTTCTGATTTACTACATACCGTTCACTGTCCCCAACTTCAATCTTATCTTTGACGGTAATTACATTCTGGTTCAGTAACGCCTCTATGATGGAATATGCATCAATCCTTTTTGTTCCATATGTCTGGCTTGCCGCCACAGACGAATAATCACTGGACTTATTCGTAACCTTATATGACATGGTATATCGGTTTAATTGTACCTTGATTGCATAAGTCCCGTCCCTGTACAACACCGGCGTATTCAGTGTTTCATAGATAAATGCTTCGTAATCCTCCAGGTCAATCCAGGAAGTTCCCAGCTTCACAGTGATTTCCGTTGCTGTCAGATCCTCTGGCTGTACCGCTTTCAAAGCTTCTACGTTTACCATATAGATAGGATTATCTTTTGCATACACTTCTGCGGTCTTTAGTTTATTCCGGACTGGACCACTCAGATACTCACTTGCAGTCTCCCACCCCTGATTAGGGTTTCCATCAGCCGCTTTGACTGGGTTCAAAAATATCTGCCCTTTTAATTCCTGCAGGAGCCGTTCCCGTTCTACCGGATAGACACTCAGCATATAGGGGATATGTACCTGCCCATATTCCGCCAGGCTGACTTGCAGCGCGTCCATGGCTGTATCCACCTTCTCAACTATGGAAACTGGCGCAATAGTCTGTTTATAAAAGATATCCGCCTTCTTTATATTCTTGTTTTCATCTTCCGTTTCCAGGCTGCATAACAGATAGTAGTCATTGTCCTCCCGGAATGCTAATTTGTTGGCACGGCTGGACAGATATCCATACTTCTTTACATAAGGATCATAAATCTTATTCAGCTTTTCCTGTGCCTCAACAAGTTGGTCTGTACTGCACCCATGTGTCTGAATATCAATCAGGTATCTGACCGACTGCCGGATAGCATGCATTCCAAGGATACGATTCCGTTGCGTCTCGTTTCCCGACCATCTCACCATGATATCATTATCCCGGTAATAGATTTCTCCCTCTATGACTGTATATGTGTTATTTGCTACATCTAAGAGGGCAGGTATGGTATTGGGGAGTTCTTCCTTGCTGTTTACATCAGGGAACAGCGTTTTTTCCTCTGCCGGAAGATAATCGGCTGATAGAAAAGAAATTGCATGATTCAATTCTTCTTCAAAATCAAAATTCCCCTCATCTTCTACGATCAGTTCTGTATAATTAGAGTTTTGACCATAGGTATGCCTGTCAAAAGCCATCTTTCCCAGCATCATTTCCGGATGGTTCATATAATACTCATTGACCGGCACCCCATCATCGGTATAGGCGATGTTCATCCATTCCTCTGATTTATTTGTGGACAGTACACTTCCCTTCTTTTGAAGGAAGATAATGTCAGATGTCACTTCTGCTCCCGCGTCCTTTTTGAAGGCAATCCCTGGCAGACGTACCGCGCCGATAAAGTCTGCACGCTCCGCCAAGTATTTTCGTATTGTGGAATTTACTTTGTCCATAGTGAACTTTGCCGTGACAACCGCAATGATTCCGCCAGGGCGAAGCAGGTCTAAGGATTTTGCTAAAAAATAGTCGTGAATGCGGAAACCATATTTTTTATATTCGGGATCAAAAATTTTGTACGCGCCGAAAGGAACATTTCCCACAATAACATCAAAGCTGTCCTTTTCAAACTTCGTCTTTTCAAATCCCTTGACTTCAATTGCGGCATGAGGGTGAAGCTGTTTTGCGATCCTTCCGCTGATGCTGTCCAGTTCAACGCCATAAAGACGAGAATCCCGCATATTTTCCGGCAGGACACTATAAAAGTTCCCGACGCCCATACTGGGTTCCAAGATGGAACCATTTGTGAACCCAAACTGTTCCAATGCTTTATAGATTGACTTAGCGACAACGGGCGGCGTGTAAAATGCGGAATTAATACTTCCCCTGGCCTGCTCATATTCTTCCTCTGTCAACAGCGTCTGCAGTTCCTGATACTCGTTTGTCCAGTTTGAACTTTTAGGATTGAATACATTAGCAAGACCTCCCCAGCCTATGTATTTGGCCAGGATATCCTGCTCCTCTGGTGTAGCCGGACGGGAGGACTGTTCCAGTTCCTTTAACAAACGGATTGCCGCGACATTACTCTTATACTTTGTCTTGTCACCGGAAGGAATTTCCCATCCTTCAGGGTAAAAAAAATCCGAAACCTGAATGACGTTTTGGTTTCGGTTACTCATTTCCTTATATAATAGGAAGGTTTCCTCCGGGCATAAGGCAAATTCTTCTTTGCGTGCCGCTTCATATTCCCCTGGCGGCAGATACTCTCCCACATCAATGGCAGCCTGGATTGCATGCGATACTTCCTGCATGGTAAAAGCCCCATGCCCTTCATTTTCTCCATTCACAAGGCGGAATTCAACGGCTCCACTTTCGCCATATGTGTAATGAATCAATCCCCAGCTTGTATTCAGCGCAGATTTTCCATAGTCCCGTTTCGACTGAACTTTCAAAATTTTTGAAAGAAATTCCTGCTTTTCTTTTTCCCCTGCCTGTTCAAAGAACCTTTGAATCAATGGTTTGGAGGGAATCAATGCCATGGAATGAAGGGCATATGCATTTGCAGCCTCTTCAAATACTGCCTTTAACCGTTCACTTCTTCCATCAGCCTGGGTCTCCTGTATTTCTTCTCCTGTATCCTCTGTTCTTTTGTCATCTTTCTCAATTACGGTATCCGCACTTAAATATGGTATTGTTACTGCCGGTGTCTCGCCGGCCTGTTCTAATAACCCCTGGTATTGGGACGCCAGATTTTGAAACCAGGGAATTCTTTTAATTTCCTCTACAGAGAAATCCTGGCTGGATTCAGGATATTGATCTAATTCGATTATCCGGGCCAGAATGTCCCGGATCACACGCCACGGATAGGTCTGCACCTCATTACCGTCAAAAGAACAAGTAACCTCTCCAGCATGGAAGGTCAGTGTTGAGGTAAATATCCAATCCACATCTGAACCAAGCAGGGAAAGGAAACTCTGCCGTATAAATTCGGTTTCCTGCTGGGGCAGTAAGTTTATGGTCATTACATCATAAATCATGTCAAATACTATCCTGCCATCTGCCGTTGCCAGAAAGTTTTCTACTGTTTCGGCCAATGATTCCGGTATTTCCGCGTCCTTTTTTATTGGCTGATAGTATTCCCCGCTTTCGATTAATAACAGGATTTCTTCTGCCGCTGTCTTAAATGTAAGATACCCGCTTAGATACTGTCCCTGCTCATGCCAGTATAACTGGATTCCCGTATCGTCTGTTTCATATTCAAATTCAAGCCCTTCACCAGTAATAATGGTGTCTCCACCTTCGTAAATCTGATAAAGAAATTCGATACGCTCCCCTATCCCTTCATTTAACTCAAAGAAATCATAGATTTTTTTCTTTAGGATAGGTTCCAGCGCGCCTGCTAAAACCACTTCTCTGCATAATTCATCTGTCACTTCTACAGGCACTGGTTCAACAGAAAAAGAAGGAACCGCAACAGCAGTTCCTTCCTCTATATCAGTTTCTATTACCTCGGCTTGCAGATTACTTCCTGCATCACGGTTTCTTGGGCTATCATCGCTGCTTCGTTCCGAAGTCTGGTCATCTCCATCGTATCCGCTGGATTGATGTTCCTCTCCGCCGCTTTCATCCTCACGTAGTCCTCCACGATCTGGTCGTGCAGCTCCCATGCTTCCGCCTCTATCTGTTTCAGCAGCTCCGGCAGTTTGCCCGTCCGCAGCAACAGGCTGTACCGGCTTTCGTCCTTCTCCAGCAGGTATTCCTGTGCCAGCTTCGCGTATCTGCCCAGCATCTCCAGCCCTTCCGCCTGTTGGCTCCCTGTCTCCAGCATCGGGTACAGCAGCCCGTCCTTTTCTTTCCTGTAATTCAGTTCTACCATCTTGATTTCTCCTTTCATCTTCCCGGATCTCTTTCGCAATCTCTGCAAATCTCCGCAACGTCCTCTCTGCAATATCCGATATGAGGATACCTATTTTGGATAGTATCACCTCTTCCTGGTAGTTTGTTATTGCAGACAGTCCTATGTCAAAAGTATCAATCCCGCATCGCCTTAATACCAAGTATGCGGTGCTCTGCAGGATGAATTCTTCAACTGGTGACATTTGATTATCGTCCAATTCATCCTTGCTGGTAAGAACTGCTATTTCATGAATCCTGTCGTTTTCCTCTTCCATTATAGCACGTACATATGTTCTCGTAAAGTTTTTTATTGCTATCCTGAAATTATTTTCTTCCTGATATTGTTCTGGAAATAGCCTCTTTGCAAAAGCAGAAGCATTTTCTTCATTGATTTCCCATATCCAAGGCATAACCCTTCCGCCGGTGCTTTTGATATCATAGACATACTGCGCACCTCCCAGCATCTCAATGGGAAATGTTGCGATTCCAATCTCACCGCCCCTGACATAACGCTTTGCTTTCTTCCAGTCTGAAAATCCCAGGAGGATTTCTGCCTCCGGGTATTGTTCGTAAATGATACATGTATTCAAAAAGTCAAAACGATATAAATTCCCCCTGGCAGAAAACTCCAGATATTTTCTCCACTGTTCGCCGTCACGCGAGATATCAAAAATTGCAATATCATACAAATCTGATACCTTCATGGTGTGCTGATCCATAGGTTCACCTTCTTTCCCGGTCTGCCATAGTAAATAAACTCATCTGTTCCATTTTGGGTTCTATTTTCTCTGGGCTGCTTTCAATAATCTGTCTGTATTTTTTAAAATCAGGTATCTCACGGTGCCTTCTCATTATGACAAAATCCTGGTTCCTGATTGCATCCTCCAATTCCCTTACATTTCTTAATGCATTTCTGATTTCAAGCCCATTATCCATTTTAGGACTTAGTTCCAGTCCGCATAAATACTGATAGTCCTCATCGTCCCTACACTGACGGAAGATACCAACGGCTGTCCAATAAATCTTTTCCGCCTGTACCATAAAATGTTCCGGCAGCTTCTCCGGTGTCTTTCGGTGGTAAATTTCTGGAAAATCCCCTGCCTCCTTCATATCATACTTCGCGCTAATGATATGGTTTCTTAACAGGTTCATATTTTGCCCGTCAGTATAATAAGGATCACTGCCTCCACTTAATAGTTCCTTGTCCCAGCGGCAAAAAGAGTCTTCCAGTCTTTCTTTTAATGTTTCCCTACTCATCTCCCACCCATATTCCGCGGCTTTTCCCGATGGATACCCACCATTGACAAGGTTACACCCCGCAGGTCGCTGTAATCCAATACATAACCACTTTTTGCGTCCGAATAATTGTCATGTGCCTCTGATAAGGATGATTCCATGCTCTGTGCCCTGACCGTCACTATTTTACTTAATGTTTCGGTTATGCGGATATCATAATCCTGTTCTTTGGTATCGCTTATATAAACAACTTGCTTCTCCCCACATTCTTCTATCCCAAAACGCCCATTCAATTCTTCCAGTAATGTATCTGCAGGCTTCCCTAGCATATCTCTGGATTTTATTTCTGGTATATAGAATTTACCATCATCACACTGGAAAAATGGGATTTTCTCTCCATCCTTTTCTACTCCCAAGACTAGCTGCCTGTTTATCATACCTTCCTGCAGACCGTCCAGAAACGCCTCCCGTGCCTCCCACAGCCCCATCCAGGCTTTATACAGTATTACATGGTATTCCCCTTTCATCCTGACCTTTTCAAGATAATAAAAATTGTCCTCCATATAGTCAGACATTGGCATTCTCCTTTCAAAAAGGCAGTCTTGCCGACTGCCCTCAATTTTTTCTTCATTTCTTATTGATTTCTTCTTTTCATTTACAGCATGTTTATCCCTCCTCAGTTTCATTACCTTTAAATTACATTACGGTTAGAACTTCAAAGCAAATTTGTATGCTGATGCTACCGACATGGCCTTCCGTACAAACCGATGTTAGACGGAACCAATGGCCGGTAAACCACGCCATATGCTGTCCCTCGTGCGTCCACCTGCATCCCATTTCCTACATAAATCGCCACATGCCCAATAGACATAAATTCCCCCGCATTTGTATCACGGGAATGGAAGATCAAATCTCCTGGCCGTAGTTCATTTTCACTAACCTGTAGACCATTGTCTACAATATACTGTCCCTGTGTTGATGCAACGGATGGAAGGTTTATACCAAATTCTGCATATAACCTCTGTACCAGAGAACTGCAGTCATAATATCCTTCCTCATACCGCAAATCCTGGCTATACTGGCAGCCAACCTTATCTAACGCCGCAAGTGCCACCTGCTCGCCAATGCCGCTTGCAGGCATACTGTGCAGGAATTCGTCACTCATGACCTCACGCAGCAACTTCTCCTGACTGGGTGTCAGTTTGCCAAGTTCAATATAATCTTCATAGGTAAGGTTGTACACATATAATGAGGTGTGTGTTACTTCCACCGTGTTGCTGCCATTGGAATCAGCCAAAAATACCTCCATATCCTGATGTCCAAAATTCTGGGCTGTCCCATGGTCTCCAAAATACATATCAAAGTCTACACCATAACGGTCAAAATCTCCGGTATCCTCCACCACATATTCCTTTCCGCCTGCTATGATATGTGTCCCCATAGGAAGCGTGGGATTATAAGCATCAACGGCCAGGGTGTGGTCTGCTTTCGGCATGACGCCGCTTGCCGTAGGACCTCCCGACCATTGGCCACAGCAGATAGAACAGTTGCAATAACCACTGAATGTCATGATTCCAAGGCTTTCACCGGCCCGGATCGTATCTGTCACTGTCTCAGATGCAAAGTGGTTCATTTCATCAAAAATCTCCTTTAAGTGCTTTTTATTCTTATCACTCATGACGGTTGAGAAATTTCCCTGCCCGGTTCCATAACGCACCATATATACCATCATCACATCGGTAAAATTGCTACGAGCCACGCCATTCTGCATATTTTTGTAGGTTACATCCTCATCACTGTCCTCTTCCGCCGCCCTTACTTCCTCGTTAAATTCCCGGTAATACTCCGATAATACGCTTTGTACCGTATCCCCTTCCTGTAATGGCGGTAGAAAGAGAGCCAAAGGGGTGTTATACAGGATTACAATAATCAGGACAAAGGGCAAGGCAATCGTAACCAGCCCTCCCAATAACGGCCCCAACAGCCCCAGAAGATACAAAACAAGCTGTTTGACAACCAATCCAGCCCTCATGACGGCGATATCTTTTGCGGCTTTTGCAAAACTGTCCTTTTGTTCCTCACCACTTAGCTTGTTCACCATAAAAGCATACATGCGCCTCCGGATAGCTTTTTTCATCCGGGTATTTTCCTGTTCCTTTTTTACCCTTCCTCGCCTTACTTCATTCTTTGAGGATATCTTCTCATCTTTTTTTCTGGTCTTTAATGTATCCCGGTCCTCTCCCGACATTTGTTGACTTTGAAATCTGTCCTCCGACTTCTGGTCCACTGCTTCGGGTCCCCGCTCCGTTCGTGTGAGGGTCACGGTATCTTTAAATCCAAAATCATAATCTTTCCGTTTAATATCCGGGCCGGAAACATTGGCTAAGTGAAACTTAGGATCTTCTTTGCTGGCTTTTTGCTTCTGCTTTTCCCGGACAAAGTTCTCTTTTGGTTTCTCCTTCCGCTTCCGCCCTCCATCATCTTCAAAATCTGCGTTCTTCTCACTTCCAGCCGAATATCTGGGATAAGTTTCTTTCCTTGATTCCTGGCGTGATTCCTGATCTGACTTCTTTTTCTCTTGTCTGGTTTGCCTTGTATTTTTATAATCCAGGGAACCCTCTTTCTTTCCTGGCTGCTTTCTAAACCCTGATACAGAATTCGCTGCAAGAACCGCACTTTTCTTATCTTCTTGTTCCTTCGGCTCTGATACAGGATGAATCTCCGTGGACTTCATGTGGATCTTTTTATCCGATAATGAGGCTTTTTCATCCATACTCCCGGAGACAATCTTTTTTCCAAGAAGTCCAGATGTAGAACTTTTTTCAGTTCCCAGGTAATTATGCGTTTGTAATTTTACTTCCGCGTCTGCCTTCAGTTTTATCTGTGCTTCTTTTTTACTTTTAAATCGGTTGTCAATGATTCGTATTCCTCCCTTCAGCTATTACTCATATCTTTTTCACCTGATAATAGAGGCTTTCAAAGTGGAATCCTTTTACACCCTTTAGTGCAGGACAGCAGAATCCAAAAGGAAGCTGATAACGTGGATCATACTTTTCTTTCAACATTTTGTATGCCTCCTCTACCGGCACATCCAGTTCCATGTATTCCGTTCCGTCAGGCATATACTTATCACTGAAAAGGACTACTTCTTCTAAAGTTCCTTTCTCAATCAGTTCACTAACTTCCTCCGGAGTAAGTAAAGCTCCACACTTCTCATATACTTCATCCTTGAGTTTACGAAAATTGTATAACTCCCTGTCTTCCAGCATCATATAATCCCGTTCAAACAGGACGGCGATCTGATTTGGAAACACAATAGCCTCCACATTCATTTCCCTGCAGGCTGTCCGCGCTTCCCTTTCGGAACGGAATCGGTATTCTCTCGGTATTTCGATTTCAACCTCCCACTCATACAATTGAAATCCAATACTGAATCCAAATCTCATATTCTCAACCCACCTTTCTGCAAAAAACGGCTGCAAATTTTCGCAGCCGTTTTTCCAATAAAAAAAGTGGCCACTAGAAGCAACCACTTTTTCTTGTAATACATTCTTCAATTTTTATTTATCCACAGACCGTTTTCCAGACAGCCACAACGTACTGGTGCGCCTGTATTTTATCTCCTATAGAACATTTTTATCCTTTAAATATCTTTCAATCTCACAGATAAACTCCTTTGCCTTTTCAATCTGTTCCTCTGCGTCTTGCCTTGAGGCAATGAAAAAATCCGAGTAATCCGATTGTTCACGCATGATAGAGGCATTTTTGATTATTTTAGAAGTCTCCTTCGCAAAAATCCCAGTTTTCACGAAATTTTGGTTAAAATACGCAATTACGCCGCTATGTTTACTGGAATCAAATCCTTCCAGTGCTGTAATGGCACGCATGGCATGAAAAATAGAATAGTAGGAACGGTTCAGCGATGGTTTATACATACCGCCTGACAACATTTCTTTTGCCGCAGCTAAATCCTCTAACGCACGCTGGTGACGGTACTTTGCTAATGTCTCTAAGCTGCCCACAGTACCACCCCTTCTTCCTTCACATTCTTATAGAATGGTAAAGTATCCTCCCACTCCAAAAAGTTTTTATAGTCAATATACAGAATGGAAAAGACCTGATCATATTCCAAATCCATATCCACCGCCAGGTCCACCATACGGTCATGCATCTCTTTTGTTTCTTTTCCGTTCAATAAAACTGCTATATCAATATCCGATTCCTTTGTATTGGTTTTACGGGCAAATGAACCATATAGTAAAATACTTACCAATTTATCACCGTAAATATCACGCAGGCCCTTTACCAGCCTGTCAAACATTTCCTTATTCTTATCCACGCCGATTCCCTCCTGTCTTATCTTTTATATGGATATTGTACCGTATTTTTTTCTTTTATTCAATGCATATATGAAAGCCTGTTATCTGGCCTGCTTTCGCTCCTTTGGATTTTGTACCCCGTGCTGTACCGGTTCAATAATCTTCACTTCCGGCATCAGTCGTTTGATATCCTCAATTGCTTTCTGTACCAATGGGCTGTCACGATAATATGGGATAGAGTTGATAATATCCACATCCAGCCGGTTTGCTGACACCAGATCAAACTCACCGGAATAGATAGATTCATCGTCCTTGATTGTGAATCCAATCCCATTCCCCATGCACGCCATTTCTTCCGGGAGATTCCTGTATCGTTTCACAGCTTGTTCCAGGCTCCTGCACTGATACACTTTCCCCAACGAGTGAAACTCCATACATTCCGCCACGTAAAATGATATTGTGGGAATCGGCTTCTTTCCATACTCTACTCTGTTTTCTGCAGCTATTTCATTATATATTTTCTTCCCATCGGGCATCATATTCGCCTCCTTCATACTTAAATAGGTTCCCTTTCCTAATATAACGTGGTCTAACACAGTGATACCAATCAGTTCTCCACAAGCCACAAGCCTTTTAGTCACTGAAACATCCTGTTTGGAAGGTGTGCAGTCCCCTGATGGATGATTATGCATTAATATAACACTGGCCGCATTGGAAAGGATACTGGCTTTAAAGATTTCCCTCGGAGAGAGTATGCAGCTATTTAGCGTCCCCATGCTGGCAATATTTACGTTGATCACCTGCCCATTGGTCTGCATGTTAAGGACGAAAAATAATTCCCTGTCAACAGAATCGAATTCCTTTAATAAGAGTTGGACTGCATCATTCGGATTTTGGATTTTATCCTCACTGTATATGGGTGGATCATCAACCAGCCGAATACTTACCATTTTCAGCCCATTTGCCTTCATCCGCTCCCCTCCAATCTATCACCAGTAACTCACCATCTTCAATACAGTTTATACGCATAGTAAGTTCGCTCTGTTTCAGTATTTCCACATTATTGTTATCCTGGCTATCCATCTATCTTTTTGCCTCCTTATGTGTTTGTATCTGTGTGCTACCGTATATTTTGTCCAGATACTTTTCTGCCGCTTCATCTATGGAAGAGTGAATATGGCGAGACACGGCAGAATACAGACTCAAACTGCCCTCGAAGGAATCTCCCCAATCGCGCCCATCGCGCACGGCCGACAATATTAAATCTGCTCTACTGGGTGGTATATCCGGATCAAAGTAAATTTTATCCTCTAAGTACCCTATTTTGTTGTCACTCACAAATTTCTCCATAGCATCAAACTTTTGTTCCCAATCCCGTAAAGTTTCCATATTAAGAAGCTGCTTAGAGAAAAGTGGAATACTGCCATACTGTCTGACTGCCATGTACAGCCAGTCCATCTTTTCATTTTCTATGCGTATCACTTCAAATTCATCCCTTCCAGCCTCATTCTTCAGTATTTTTCGTTTCCTGCCATATACCTGGCTTACGAAGGGATAGTCGTGCGAATTAAGGCCGCGGTAACACAATCTGTCAAAATCCCGGTCTGCAAGTTCAACCGTTGCAACTACACTGGCTTTGACTTCCTCAAAACGATCATGTTTCAAATCATCCAGATTAACAGATATCCATCTGCTTCTGTTTCCTGTCTTCAAAACCCTACACTCTATTGGAGGGAATAACTTTTGTACCTCGTTTACTTTCATTTCAGGCATGATGTTTATCTTCCTTTCCCATGTCCAGCCAATTTCATCTTTTCTTCCACACTGTCAGGGACTTTACTATCCCGTCCGGCTCTGTTATCCAAAGCCCTCTGCGTAAAACCGTCCAATGATTTCTGCATATTTTCTGTGTACCCTGCCATACTTTTCACGATTTTCCCACAAAATTCTATGGCTTGCCTGATCTTTGCCACAATACCCTTATCGTAGTCATACTCAAAAACATCCGCTGCCTCTTTCCCCATAAGAAGATTTTTAGCATTTTTCCGGTGTCCCTTCGCTGCGCTAAGTTCCATCCCAATATCCCCCATGGTCCGTGCTCCATCTTCCAAGTTCTTGGCAGAATGTTCCAGGTGCTCATGAATTACCGACAGCGCCCTGCCTGCTTTTGATTTATCAATAAACGTGTATAGTGCCTGATCTCCATAATACTTTACATGCCCCACTGCCTGTTTAATACCTTCCGATACCTCATTTCTTAAAGCTCCCAGCCATACTTTCGCTGCGTGCACTCTATCTCCGGACGCCTTAACAAAATTGTCTATTTTAGCTTTCAGGGTTTTATCATTTAATTCGTCTAACTGCCCGCGCAGATACAGCAATTCGTCCTGCATATCCTCAAAATACTTTTCCATCTGGTTAAAATACTGTAAAAAATCCTCCAGGTTCTGCGCCTGCGCGTCCATGCGGTTTTCCTCCATCATGGCAAACATTTCTTTTAAATGTGCCTGTTCTCCTAACGGAACATTCAACGATACCTCCATCATAGCTGCCTCCTGTTATCTCTTTTTTTCTGATTTTCCTGAAATACTGCTTACCTTTTCCTTTTTATCCCGATTCTCTGCTTCAATCATACGTTCATTTATTTTTGCATCGTTAAAACACTCAAAGATTGCATCCAGGTCAATATCTTCCGGTTCAAGGACCTGGTAAGAGTTTACGAGGAAAAAAGCATGTTCGGATATCAAATCATAATCGGATTTTGGAATTGATGTTATCTCAAATTCATACTGTAACAGCTCCAAACAGGCGTTGAAAAGCTGTTCTGCCAGGGAATCCCCACGCTTATACAAAAGAGGGATTTCCAGATTCTCCTGCCAGGTCCGCACACTCCGCAGGATACAGTCCAATGTTTCTGTATTGCAGGACCATGTATCCGCTTCTTCTATCTTTCCCTTCTCGCAATGTTCTGGCACAACGGGTTCTGGATCTTCCAATGTTCCTTCGACAATCATCTGCAAAATATCCTTTCCTGTCCCTCCAGCCTTAAGGACCCGTGCCGCTGCCCGCATCTCATACGGATACAAGCACAATTTCTCTTGTGATAAATTCATGACCTTAATGGCCGTTTCCTTGCCGAACTCATACTGAATAGCAGAAAAAACATGATAATAGGAATCCAGCCACTTCTCTACCGCTTTATTTTGCGGTAGCTCCCTAAAACCAGCATACTGTCCCATTGCCACACAGTCCTCTGCCCATTTCACCCAGGTCCTAAGTTCCCCCTCTGTTGGCAGTTCCAGCAGATGTTTTACTACTAACACAAAGATATCTCTATTCAACGATGTTCCTCCAATCTTTCTACCTCGTCTTTGGTGGTTTTTTATTTGCCTTTGTCTGCTCTGGTTTTGCTATCTCATTGATGGCGCAGTATCTCTCTACTCCTGCCTTGTCAAATTCCTGCAGGCGTTTAAGGTCAAACGCCACCTTATAATAACTTTCCATGCCCGAATAACCCATTTCCGGAAGCACCTTTCCAAGTTTGTGCTTTTTAATAAAGTCCAGTTTGCTTTTACTGGCAAAGGCGTCAATGTATGCCTCATTTCTTTCGACAGGCATATGAGCCAAATTGATGGTCAGATCAGCAAAAGATTCCTCATATCCCTCCTCCATATGGGTAAGACCGATATACAGTCTGTTATCATAACGATAGGCATCAACTTCAAGCATCAGCTCCTCATGCCCAAATTCCCAATCATAACCCAGTGTTTTTTTCTCTTCTTCCATTTCCTTACCTCTCATAATTATGAATACTGGTCATCCGTCTTTATTCCCTGTTTGTTTTTTTCATGAAGATTTGTATTGAACAAATCATATATGATGTTATTCTTCTTTACCCTGGCATCAAAAGGAATAATGACTTCACCGTGTTTCAGGATTCCCATACCGGAATTACAGCCGTTCACGTATTTCAACTGTGCTTCCGGAATCCCCGCTACCCGTGAAAGTTCCTGGCTGTCCACATTTGCCTGTTTTAACAAAGCAATAAATTCAGAGTTCGCCAGCATGGTTACGGCTGTATAGTTCTGTAACATATCAGAAATATTCTGGGTGATGGCGGTGCACAAGCCGCCTTGTTTCCTTACTTTCTTCCACAGGGAATAGAGAAATTTCCCCGAATATTCACTGCGTCCAGAATGTTCCCCGGTTCCCAGCAACACATGGCACTCATCTATGTAAAGCCATGTTGCTCTTCCTTTTTCTGCATTTCTGGCAATCCGCGCCCGGACATTTTCCAGCATGACCAGCATCGCAATCGCACTCAACTCTTTTCCAAGGTCACGGATTCCGTAAACAATGAACCGGTTGTCTACGTCTAAATTGGTTTGATGGTTGAAAATATTCAAGGAACCGCTTACAAACAGCTCAAGCCCCAGGGCAATATCCCTGGCTTCCTCCTCTGGCTGCTTCATCAGCAGGTCATAAAAATCCGACATGACCGGCACATATTTTTCCTTACTCATGGCAATATCCAGATACAGCTTACGGATACAACGGTCAATGATGGATTTATGCCGGCTGTTTAGCATTTCCGACATCGCCTGCTCACACAGGCCAAGCATAAATTCTCCTTTATCCCGGATCAGCCCTTTGCTGTCGGCAAGATCCAACTCGTCCACATCAAGCCAGAGTGGATTGATATAGTTCTGGGTATAATTTGACAGGTTGATGCATACACCCCCTAAGTTCTGGGCGATGTCAAAATACTCCAGTGTCGGGTCGATAACGATGATATCATCACCGGTCTGCAAATATACCCCCAACATTTCGGACTTACAGAAAAAGGATTTTCCACTGCCGGGTACGCCAAATACCATAGCGTTTCCATTGGTCAGTTTTTTCCGGTCTGCCACGCACAGGTTTTTAGAAATCCGATTCGTTCCATAACATAAGCCCGTGGGTTCATAAATCTCCTGCACATTAAAAGGCATTAAAGCCGCGATATCCCGTGTAAGCATGGTGCGCATGGTTTCGACTTGTCGCACCCCTACAGGCAGAGCAGTATTTAATGCCTCTCGCTGTTGGAGATGATGTACCTCCATATTACAGAGATATTTGTTTCCTATCGTCTGGATTGTCTCTGTGATACTGTTAAGTTCTTCCCTGGTATCCGCAATCAGTACCATATTTACACCTGCAAAGAACAGGTTCTGGTCATTCTCCCGTACATCGTCCATCAGCGCTTCCAGGGTTTTCTTTTCCACTTTCTTTCCATAACTGATGTCACTTGCAAAGTCATTGTTTTTATTACGGACACGCTGCTGGCGTAAAATATCCGACTCCACACCCAGATATTTTTTCTGCAATGTTCTTGTTGTCAGATCCTTTGGCACAGGCACAATATCTATAGAGGTAATACTGTGTACAGGAACATTGGTAAGTTCATTGATAAAGGTGTCCGGCAGGCTTGTCGGATATCTTCTGATGAATACAGCCCTGCAGATTTTCCGTTCTGTTTCAAAATCATTCGGGGAATACTTAATCATGGAACCGCAGATATCATTTTTGTAATCTGTTTTACTTTGTACATACGCATCAAAATCAAAAGAAAATGTTTCTTCGTCACCAATGCGGTAAAAATTATACAGAACCCGGAGCCGTTCCGCTGCGTCAAGCGGCTCCAACTTTGAGCCTATTGCATGGAATTCCTGCTGCATCCCACCTTCAAAGGTATTGAAAAATGCTTTTGCCTGTTCATAATCTTTCCGTTCCACAGTAACCGTAAGAAAGCGTTCTTGTTCAATCCCCTGTTTTCCCGCTACAATCCGTTCCTCTACGATATCATTGTAAACGTCCCGAAGATGGTCATAGCCATCATCTTTATCTGGTATCAGGACATTCTCCCTAAACTGGCTCATGTTCCTGTTTTTGTTGTATATTGTAATCTTAAAAGCAACATCAATCGCATTAACCAGCTTGCAATACTGCTTTAAGATTTCATACTGGTCTCCCTCCGACACCGTGACATAATTTATGTCAGCAAAACGGTATACCCTGCTGTACCGGTTCTTTGTATTCTCAAAAATACCATCCTTTGCAATCCTCAGAATCTCAATCTGCTGCTGAACACTCTTCGGGACTGCAAACAATGGTTTGTCCGCTTTTTTTAACTGTATGAAACGATCTGTAAAAATTCCCACTTCCGTAAACCTCCTTTAATCCAAGGCAGGCTACGGGAAGTAGTTTAGCGAATCCCGTAACCTGCTGGTCGCTAAACTACTTCCCACATATGTGGGATTATTTCATATCTTTTATTTCATGAACCTAAAGGCAAGTATCCCTGCCACGGCCACAACTAAAGCCCCCACTGTCAGTAGGATCATGCGCTTTGCTTTTTTCTTTACCATGTTAAAATCCTCCTGTCCGTCAGACAGTCCTTTTTTTTCTTTTTTCTGCTGCTGTGTAGCAATTTTCTGCTCTTCTCCATAAGCGTCCTTTATCCAATCCACATTTTCCGTGGACTGGTATAAACAGGGCTTATTGAAAAAAGACATCTGGACCATTCTCCTCACCGTCTGCCAGAAACTAAGCCCATTGTGATTATAAAATCCCGTGAGTGCAATCGGCACCACAACTGGCGTTGCCAGATAGCACGCTAATGTCATGCCGATTTTATCGTACAGACCGAGTACAATTCCCGCTCCCGCCCCCAGGGACAGTACACTGAATGTAAATTGCTTCACGGTCAGTCCCATCAGGAAGCTCTCCTTATAGTGCTGTAAATCCCTGCTGATTTCGATATCCATTTATCTCACCTTACCTTTCTTTACATTTTCAATCCTCTTTTTCCCCTCTTCAAAATAATCCTGACTGATCTCAATTGAGATGGAATCCCGTTCTGATTCAAGGGCAGCTTCCGCAAGGGCAAAGGAACCAGCATATTGGTCCAATACCAGTTCTTTTTTATCTGTAACAAATTCCAGTATCTGTTTTAGCAGTTCCACCGGCTTCTCCGATTGATGAACCCTATCAGCTTTTGAGATTGGCTGAATGTCAAAAGCCGTAGGAAGCATCCCTTTCGCTCCGGACATATAGTGTTTCATCTCCGGTTCTGCCTTGTCCTTCTTTGTGTTCGGCCGCATATCACGCGCACGTCCTTTTGAAAAGAACAGAATATCCTCTGTATTTTTTGCCTTCCGCCCCGTATTGGCAACGAATGTCCCCTTCCGCCAAGCCACCTTCGCGTAATATTCAAAGCCGCTTTCCTTCGCCATGGCCTTCACCTGGTAAAGATATTCGTAATTATCACCGTTTTCCTCCGGCAGAAACTCCACGAGAAAGTGCCCCTTCTTTAGAACACGGAATTTTTCGTCCAAATCCTGCTGTGTGTACTGGAACAAATCATAGGAGGCAAAGTCCCGGTTTCCCCCTTTTAAACTTTTTTTCAGCAGATATGGGTGGTCAGTGATAATTGCGTCAATGCTGTTATCCTCAAGGAAACTCAGATCACGTCCATTTCCCTGTATGAGCATGCAGGTAATATCCTCATTCTCTGCATTTTTCTTCGTAACCGTATAGACGCCTTTGGCAACCCGTTTAAAAAGGCCCTTATTAATCCCTTCATAGATCCGCGCCCGGATGCTGGGTTCCTTCACCTCTTTTTCCGCATACTGGTATACACATTCCTTTGCATCTTTCAGAGAAAATTGGTTCACATCCGCAAAATACTCAAATAGCGTCATTTGTATGCTTTTATCCTGCACCGCTGTTTCCAAACCCAAAGCCTCCTTTGCTTACAGCCCCAGGGCCTTGCTCGTCAGGCTCTGGGCGCCCTTTACACTTCCCACAGTCAGGGCAACCGTGAATGTCATTTCTCCCAGATAGATCAAAGTCTTTGTCCAATCTGCATAGTCTCCTGTAAATTGTGGTAATCCTGAACTGATAAACGTATTACAAAGAATAATCGCCAAAGCCATAGTCACCGCCTCAAAAACTACGCTTATGAAATACTTCGTAAACTGTACGCTTGTGGCACTCACTCCCCGATTTCCTGCAACCGTTGCATAAGCGATACTGCCAAACGGTACGATTACAAGTATTTTTAAAAATCGGAAATAAACATTATAAATAAGGAAAAATCCGCAGATCAAAATAATCAGGCTTAAAAATACCGCCAGGATTAAAAATACAAGGCTTTCCACAAATCCCAGATTCTTGATAATATCTGCCTGCGCCGGGTCTATCGTAACCTGTGTGGCCTCACTCCCTCCAATCAGTCCGACAAGATTCCCAACACTTGTAAATATGGCTTTCATAATATCGACGTTGTATACCACCAGCCACTGCGCGATTCCAATCCTGATCAACATACGGAGAATCACTTCAAACCGCATCTCTTCCCGCACATCTACACTTTCCGAACAAAAACCAATCACAAAAAATAAAACAACCAGGCTTGAACCAACAGCAACGAAAATCGGTTCAATCCCGGTTATAACTCCCCATGGGCCGCCTCCTTTGAAAGAAGTCGGGGACTGTCCCAGCAGTTCAAACACCATGTTCACCTGCCCGTTCCAAAAGCCGAACACGACCTCAAGAAGCGAAAGGATTGCCTCGCCCAAATTAAAAATATCCATTTACCATCACCTCATTTCCGTATTTGGATATTATGATTACTAGAGTATCATTTAAAATAATTCTTTTAAAAGAACAAAAGCCTTGAAATTTGTTTGCATCACTACCTCCTTAGATGCGGCAGCTTATATTTACCCGTCTCCGTGTAAAACTCCGGAAGTGCATACCCCGGTGCGAGCAGTGAATTGTCCGATTTAATTAATCCTTTATCCAACATATCATTGATAACTTCAGCCGTTTTCAAATGAAAAAAACTAATGGCATCATAACCAACACAGATAAGAATATCCTCCTTAAATTCAGCCATAGGATTGTAAAACCATGTTTTTTCACACTTTTCGTGATTTAATTTCATGGCTTCGATTACCTTTTCCTCGTATGCTTCCAGGTTTTTCTCATAATAATCTTTCGCTTCAAGTTCAGTAAGAATATAGGCTGCTTGCAAATCAATGGCCCCTTTATAGTGAAAGGTTTTACCGTTCCGCAATTTATTCGCTATATCAGCCAGTGAGTCAGGATATATATTACCCGATATCTCCAAATCCCTTATCCGCAAATGTTCCTCTCCCTTTGCAACATAAAACTCGTTTGCATGATATCCTAATTGAGTATAGAAATTTGGGGTTTTTTCTTTGTAATCGGTATCCACCTGGAATCCCAGGCTTATGAATAAATTTTTACACTCTTCTCTACATTCCTGACTGGCTTTTGCCATTTCAAGTAAATTGTCTCCTATATCAACAAAAAAACCTACGCGCCTTAACTCCAGCATAGTGTTCCCTCCACGTTTTCATTAAAACAGCACAATCAACTGATGCCCAGGAACGTGAGGACTGTACTAATCCCCGCCATAATCAAGCCGGCAACGATGCCCTTTATCGCAGAATTCATGGAACTCGAATCCTGCTGCTGGTAAGACTGGGCAAACTCCATTACGTTTTTTGCAAGGATAATCACGCCAACGGCACCTATGATGGCAATTACGAGATTCTTCAGATTATTCAAAGGTGCCGTCACCACTTCCGCGCCTGACGCATATACATTTGTTGTATATAACATGGTTGCCATGGCTGCCCCAGCGGTTATACTGCTGATTCTGTTAATCATTTTTTTTGCTTTTTGCTTTTTTTCAGTCAAATTCTTCACTTAAAATCTCCTTTTCTTTAAAAAAGGGCGCAAAAATAGCAGGTATAAAAGAACCTGCTGCGTGCGCCCTCTATTTTTTGCAACAGATTCCCATATATCTGCCATCTTAGGCATAAGAAATATAGGGAAAATTAAGATTCTTGATGGCCGGTCAGTTGTTCGCGTATTTCACGCATTTGTCCGGCACTTTTATCTGATTTAAAGTAAGTCAATATATCCTGGTAGGAAAGACCTCCTACCAATCCAAGACGTATTTCTTCTAACTGCTCTAATGTATAATCATTATTTATTAGCATTTCATTAAACTGCTCTTCTGTAATCTGTCCCAAATCCTGCTTTTCTATATTCTCGATTTCAGTTATTTTGCGGTTCTTTTTCAGTTCATCTTCTGAAAATATCTTTGCCGGCATATCAGGTTCCTGCAATGATAGCAATTCGTCCAGTGTTATTTCATCTATCTGAACATTCAGCCCCTGGTTCCTCTGGCGTTCATAATATTCAAAAGACTGCCGGTTCAGCAATTCGCAGGTTGGCACTGTACTTTTCTCACGGATTGGTGTATGATGATATGGTGGTGCGCCGCCATCAAACGTCTCCTTGAAAAGAGGATGCGCCGGGGTATTGTATTTTGAATCTACAATCGGGTCAAATCCCCGGATAAAGATCAGGCACTTTTTATTATCCAGCTTTCTGGCCTCATCCGGTGTCAGTAGTTCCCTTCCCAGCACATCAAAGTTTCGGCTGCTGCTGCCATTTTTTCCTCTTGTTTCACCAGAACTCCGCTTATCTACCGTAGCCTTCCCGAGCATCTTAGAAATATAATCGTGTGTACTCTGTTCATTCCCGCCAAGGTAGACCAAAGTGTCACAGTTCCCTGGGATGACCTCCCATGTCTTTTCAAACAATGCTTTAATCTGCGCAAGGTTCTGTATAATAATGATCGATGAAATTTCTCGTGACCTCATGGTACTAAGTAAACCGCAATAATCATCCGGTAATGCAAATGGCAATAGGTAAACCTCTGGCACTGCCGCCTCGGGTTTTTCCCCTGCCCCGCACCGTGCATGATAGTTTCCCATCACACGGCGCTCCCCCGACTAAGAACATAATCTCTTAGTATCGGCTTGAGGCTATCCCTCCACCGCTTATTATCACGGTTTCCCTGGTACTGTGCCTCTACTCTCACAACCACTAATGCACTTATTATAGAAGTTTTTCTCCCCCTTCCTTTTCGCTGCAACTACGGTACTTTGTCGCTGATACAGTCAGCTCCCGTATTGGCTGCTTTCCACGTTCCACATAACTTAGGATTGCTACCACTTAGGCCGCTCCTTTAGCCCTGCAAGCATTATCTTCAAGGTAAATCCTCAAGATACCTATACCCTATAAGCACAGAAGGCATTTCATACTAACAAATTTTACTTTGCCCCGCCTGCGTACCCCTGGTACACCTGCATTTCTACAGGCTATTTGTTTAGAGCCGTACATTCGGAACTTTGTCAGACCTCCTTTGGGTCATTCTAGCCATATGGCAGCCCCACCCGCACTGTCACACACAACTCATACCTCTATGAATCTTTCCTCGCCTTTCAGCGTTAGGGTGTGCTTCGCACGACTTCCCCGCGCTTATAACCCCAACCATCTGTATCTGGCTGACGCTACGTGGAGTATCAGTGAATCCCCTTCCGGGCGTTACCCCATCATTTGAGATTTCAGTTATGCAGTTCTCCAAAGCCATTCATGGCTTTAGGCTGCGGTTTTGTCGGTTATTTCCACCGTTTTGGACGCAGAACGTGTCACACCATTAGCAAACTCATCAAGCATAAAGGCCACATGGATTGGTAATCTTCCTTCGTAAATAAAGTCAGCCTGGAAGTACAGTTCCTGGAATATCTGGCTGTAAAGCAGCCCTACAATGCTGTTGAACGATTTATCGGAATCCGGAATCACACAAAAAAGAGCTGTTTTTGTCTTTCCATCACCATTTCTTCCCACCCCTATCTCCGGGATATTGATATCATCATGGTCCAGGATACGGAGGATTTGTGGATTTTCCAAAAAAGCCAGTCTGGAATTTGCACTGATAACAATACTCCGGACCGTATCAGCCGCTCCTCTGATTACTTTATAATACTGTTTGACTGCTGGATGATTGCTGCCCTTTTTACGCTCCAGGCGCTTAATCCTGCGGTCTAAGTCCGATGGCGAGCCATCATCACGTACCTCTGCTTCTCCCAGTAATTTCAGTACCGTGGAAAAGTTCTGTTCACTTTTGGGGCATTCCAGCCAAACATAGTAGAACAGCGCCTGCAGGTATAGCGACTCTGCTTTCTCCCAGAAGGGATCGCTGCTCTGGGAGTTTTTCGGGGTTGTATTGGCGATCAGGTTTGTAATTAATTTTACGACATCTGATTCCTTCCGGATATACATAAATGGATTATAGCAGTCAGACTCTTCCATGTTCAGCAGATTCAGGACTTTGACAACATAACCGTGTTTCTGTAAGAATCCCCCGCAGGCTTTTAAAATTTCCCCTTTCGGGTCAGTGATTATATAAGAAGAACGGTTAAGCTGTAACAAATTAGGCTTAC
The DNA here is from genome assembly GCA_947039785.1 of uncultured Lachnospiraceae bacterium. GTDB lineage: Bacteria > Bacillota > Clostridia > Lachnospirales > Lachnospiraceae > JALFVM01. The sequence continues at coordinate 24,413 of CAMQZX010000001.1, forward strand.
AAAAGAAGAAACTCTTTCCCGCTCCACTTCCCCCGATGACCAAAGTATTCAAGTTCAGCTTCGTTTTACGCGAATCCATCCTCATACGGACATTTTGGCTTAGTATGCGGTTCTCTGTCTCGTCCTTCTCGGCTAACACCTGATTCACCTGTTTGATATCTGCAAATTTGGCTGTACCATATTCTTTTCCCGGCATATAGTTTTTTCTGCTGGTCAGATACATGGCAATCGCAATCATATATACGAATTCTGCTAGTAATATCCCCTTAAAAGTTGTATCATTGAAGTAATTTCCAAATGGGCGGGCCATAACCATGTTAAGACGCTCCATAAAGGTATTGATATCAATCCCCTGTTCCCAGATGCCATTAAGAAGATACCCGCCATATGCCGCCAGCACACCACCAAGTACAATCAGCCAGACAGAAGTTTTTTTCTTATTTTCCATTACCTTCCTCCCCGCTTTTTTAGTTGGCCTGCCATCTGCAGTTTCCGGTTTTCTTCTTTTTTCTTGTGCAGCATGTCTCTGGTTTCTTTCAAGACTGGATCATAGCTCTGGTTGTATAACTCTTCCCCGGTACGTTTTCCAATTACCTGCCCCTCATTATTCACCACGCTGTATTCTTTATCCTTTCGAAGATTAGTAAATATTGTTCTCTTCTCCTCACTGATATGGGATATGGAATTTTTATCTATCCACAGGTACTCATTCTTTTTGAACGGAATCCGTGTGAGAATTCTCTTTTCAGTCTCTTCCACCGCAAGGCTCCTGGCAATAAAAATCTGATGGATATTTGGATCGTCTCTGACAGCTTCCTTTGCATGCTGCAGTACCTTCCTCTGGCGGCTATTCATCTCAGACATCTGCTTCTGTGCAGCCTCTGCCTTATGCGGCTGCTCCATCCCCCGCACAATAGGCTCCATGTCCTCCGCATGCTGCCATTTCCCCTGTTTCTCATACGCAGCAAACTCCTGTTTGTCCATTTTAAAGGCCATGCTGCCATCGTCATTGATCTCCAGGATTCCCAGGCTTTCCATATGTTTCAGTACAGGCTCTACTTCCGCCCATGGCATATCTATGGCATTACTGATTTCCCCAACACCCGCCCCTGGTGTCTGTGCCAGATATGTCCCAACTGCCTTAAATCCCCATGGAGAGATGGACTGTTCTTTAGGGGCGCTCTGCTTGTTTGGGTCCGACATATCCTTCTTGTCTATCCCGTAAGTCTCTTTCAGTTCCTTCTCCTCCCCGTTATCCAGATAATCCTGGATTGATTCAATCTTGCTCCCCTCGATGTCCCCCATGATTTGATTCACTCTGGGTGTAGCATCAGAATGAAAAAGGATTTCACTTTTACCATCCGCTTTATTGATATCTGGGAGGAGTGCATAGCGGATTTTATATTTATCAGCCAGCTTTTTCACCTTATTAATATCAGTCGTATCAAAACGGAAAACCTGCAAATCGCCTCCTGTTTTAAGAAGGTCTTTTACGGTTGTCCTTCCGGATAAACGTTCCATCTCCACCAACCTGCCAACGAATTTTCCAATATCCTTAGCCGTATGAAGCCCGCCTCCGACAATTTTCATGAATATCTCAATTCCCTCAAATGATACCCGCAGGATTTGGGTAGCTTCCTGTATTTCTCCCATAGAACTCACCTCCTGACTGCTTCATTCTCTTTTTTCTTTTCATCTTCGCGTTTCCGCAGCTCCTCCAGCATCCGGTCCAATTCATAGTCCACATTCTTATCCTGCAGGATTTTCACAAGTAACCGATTTGCTATTTCCTGATTGATATTTGCCACCTCTAACTGTATGATATACTCTTTGATTCTCTCCTGCAGTTCGCTTCCGCCCCGGATGGCATACTGCTCTATAATCCCAGCCTCCAGGTTCCCCTGGGATTTTTCCTTTTCCCTGACCGCAGCGATGTGAATGACCGCATCATGCACACAGTCTAAGTCCTGCTGATGGAACGCATATCTTAAAAGTATCCTTTTATCCTCCTGGGTAAATACAAAGTCCTGCTTTTCCATTAAATCTATCATTTGATAGCACTCGCGAACCATTCTGATATTTAATGACACAACACCAGCCTCACGCATCTGTATGCCTCCTTTCCCGTACCAGCAGCATAATCTCACGCATTTTCCGCATTTTATCAGCAGTCAATTCCTTTTTGATAATCCGCTTTACTTCGTCGTCGGCCAGTCCTGAATCAAAGGCAGACCTGACTTCTTCAAGCTGTTCTGACGATAATCCTTCCGCAGCGATTTTATCCAATATATCCGATGTCTTCTGCGGGAACAGCTTCTCAAGAATAGTTTTTTTTGTCTGCGGCGGCTGCGGTCTCCAATAAGATGGAGGAACGATAGATGCAGTTACCTTCTCTGTCTTTCCCTCAACCACTTCGGCATTTGATCGTGTTCTTGCCGCTGTAAGTTCCTCCTCCAGCTTCTTTATCTGTGTTTCCCGCGCCGCAGCTTCTTCCTGCAGTTTTTTGATCAAACCGTCTTTATCTTTTAGGTTCTCATATAAGTCCTTAATCTCCTGATTTTTCTCGTCCAGGACGTGTTCTTTCACCAGTGTTGAGAGCACCTCAAACTTCTCGTTATTCTCTTTAAACTGCTGCAGGGACGTCTCCATCATTTTTATCAGATTTTCTGTATACTCCTTAAACGCCGCGCCTTCTGCTGAATCACCTGCATTTTTTTTGGCCTCAATCAATTGCGTTCTCATTTTTTTCATCCGGCTCGCCGGCAGATCCGGTGTCGCATAGGACATGATTTCTTCCTTCGTAAGCCCAGAGACGGAACCGGACACAATTTCCGGTATCTGGTACTGGTCAAATGTGCCCTGACAGCACAAATCAACCAGTTCCCCGTCTACATCTTCAAGCATTGCAAAAACGGTCTGACGCATCTGCTCCGCATTAAGCTTTGGGATTGCAACCCGCCGCACGTCTTTAATGCCCAGCCCGTATTGGAAAGCCATCTGTATTACTTCAATCTGGTCCGCCCCCAGCTTTTTACGGCACTCTTCTAAATATTTCTGCTCTTCTATTGTCATATCTGCCTCCTGCAATAAAAAAAGACAAACCAATCGGCTGCCTCTCGATTCATTTCTTATCTTACGGAATTTGCTTTATTTTTCTGTTTTTCCGCCTTACCTTCCTGCTGAACCTGGGATACTGGTTCAAACTCGCTTTTTCCATGTTCCTCAAGCCATCCCATAATATCGTCAATCGGTGTTACAATAATTTTTTTCATGAAATCATTCGCAGCTATGGCCTGATATCCTGCGCCCTGGTTCAAGATAATCATTTTTTCTGCATATTCCGAAATCTTACTATACTGGGTGTGGCTTTCCAGCAATTTGATTTTTTCCCGAAAAGACGCAATGAATAGCTCATATGGCATGGATAGGCATGTAATGCCTCGCTCCTCTGCAAATTTTAGTGCGTCTGTATAACTTTTTTGTTCTGATTCAGTCACTTTCCCATCATTATCGAAAAATTGATACTTCAAATTATTCCTCCTATATATCAAGCAATCCCCTACCGTACCTTTCCTGATCGGGCCGGAACCTTATCCGTTATATTCTCTAAAGAAGAAATAAGAGCCATAATCTTTTCACTGTGACCTTTTTCCAAAACAGTCTCTAAATAGTCTATGATGTCCTGGCGCTTTTCCCGGTCTCCAATATCCCTGTAGAGGCGTCTTACCGGATCGGACTGGTTGTCCCCGGCTCTCATGTATCCCGCATCAAGATACTGGATAAAGTCTGTTTCCTTCATCACATCGTTCAGTTCCCATGCCAATTCCGCCATTTCTTCCTTCTTATCTGCTTTCCTGACAGCTCCGACCTCATCTAATTTATCTGCCAGGTTCACTCCCTGCTTCCTGTCCCGGTCAGGTAAGAGCGAAGAACGGTACATCAAAAAGCAGGTTAGATGGTCCCTCAATCTATGATTGTCTAAGACCGCTCTAATCCCAGGTATTTTCCCCCCTGCTGGTACTAAATCACGGAAGCTCTCAATATATGCGTCTCCCAGCTTACATTCCAAAAGATATTTTTTTATTTCAGAAGCCAGTTTATCCTGCTCATAGATCACGACTTTCTCCTCCTCTTTCCCTGCTTTTCTGCTTGTCTCTGCTCTGCATTCTCTCCTTTTGCTCCTGCATAATTTTCTTCCCTATCCTCTGCTGTCGCCTTACCTCCGCAAGAACCTCATTGAGCCGGCGATTTTTCTCCTGGAAATTCAGGTACAACTGCTCTGCTGAATCAAATGTGTACCCCATATCCAACAACTGCGTTTTTAGCTGCTCTGCCTGCAGGTATTCTTCCTTAAATTCCTCATATCCCTCCTCATATAAAGAAACCTCAACCTTCAGTTCCTGGAGCTTTTCCCAAAGTTCAAATATCTCTGTATTGGCTTCACGGTTCTCTTTTTGGTTCTTTTTCTCCTGCCTAAGCGATTTTGCCTGTTCAGCCAATGCTTTCCTGATATTTTCCAAGTCCCTGTCTGTATGTATCTGATAAGCCGAAATGAAATTATATTTCTCCTGTATCTCATGAAGTTTCCGGATATCTTCTTTATATTTCCATGCATCGGAATAAGGCTGTTTTTTTAGGACGCCCAGCCGGTATAACTTTGTAAAATACATCTTCTGGTATCCAGTCAATGGGGACTTTCTTCTGGGAATATAACCAGTCACTTTTTTGACTCTGGGCGGCAGTTCCAATACTGGCTCCGGCAGTTCCTTTTCCCTTGCAGATATGGGGATACTTAGCCGTTCGCGTATTTTTTCTTCTGTGTAATCGCCACCAAGGGTATCCAGCCTGCGCCCCTTATCCATACCTGGCGGCTTTAACAGAATATGCGCTCCCTGTTTTATCTCATATCCCCGTTCTTCTACTCCAATAAGGAACTCATCCCAGTTTTCCGCCTCGGCCGCCACCTGGTCGATGTCACGGCGGATCATATCATTCCAACTAAATTTACCATCTTTACCCTGATCCCAGATGCGTTCCTTTTTTTTCTTTCTGTTCTGGCGTACTTTATCCATATCCAGTGTTGCCATATGGTACTCTTCACAGATTTTGTTGACAAGCGGCTGTATGATTTTGTCCCAATCACCATTTCGGTAATCATATTTCTTCCCTTCTCCAATACAGCGGACACTATTAAATGCAATATGGCCGTGGATATGATCGGTATCATCATGAAGCGCATAGACTGCCTCAAACTCTTTTCCAAGGTACTCCTCTACAAATTTCCCTATAATCTTCATGGCAACATCTTTATCAACGGTATCTGCTGCCTCTTCAAATGAGATAATGATATGGTATCCCTGGCGTCCCCCCATCTTATCGTACCTTCGCTTAGTGTTCAGCATTTGTTTCAGTGCAGTCTCCGGCAGACAGTTATGGCCTGATACATACAGCCCATTTTCAGTTTTGCTGTCCTTCGTAATATAATTAATCGTATTTGCGAGATGCTTTGCCTGAAATCCCGATTTTGCACATCCCATATGCAATATTTTACTGATAGCCATACTTAATTACCCGCTATGTCCAAATGGCTGACTACCTGCATGACTGCCTCCTTGATCTGCTTCATATAAACATACAGACGTTTTTTATCGGATTCATGGTATAAGCCGCTGTTGTTGTTTTTGACAATCTGGTTGATGTTTATCCCAATATGGTTTATCTCATTCGTGAGATTCTGCAATGCTTCAAGAAGTTCCGGATAATCTCTGGGGCGGTTGGTTATCAGCATCCTCAAATACTGCGAATCGGATAGCCCTCTCTCTTTTGCCTTTCTGTTCAGCTCCTCCAATTCTTCGCATGACAGCCGAATTTCCTTCCGGCAGTTCATCTTTTTTACGCTTCTCAGTCTCTACTCACATCCTTTCATCGAATAAACAGCAAAAGAAAAGGAAGGAACCACAGCAATCAGCTATATTCCTTCCCTCTTGATACTTTACTTATCATCTTACTAATCTCCGCCCAGCCGTGATATCCACGGGAGGCCGGATTTCCTGTATCTTTCCACGCAGCTCCTTTTGATAATAGGTCCTCTGGAAAGCGGCATTTAGTATTTTCTCGTCCGCTTTCAATCCTTCCAGGGTTTTATGAAGAACTTGCCATTCAGAGTGTCTGCTTAACTTAAAATAGTCCCTGGTATCAGATATCATCTTGTAGTTCTGCTCACACGCAGCATCAATCACCTGGTCAATATCAGTCTCCAGAGAATCACCAGTTTCCATGTCCACCTTATACAATTGCCCGTGGCCGTCTGTTTCCAATGTATAGCCACTTTTAGTTGTATACCCCACTACCTGTTCAGCCTCCGCGCGGGTAAGAGGAAAAAGTATATCAAACTCATCAAGATATTCCATTAATTTTCCAGATGTTTCAATTCGTCCCAAAATCATCCCCTTCTTTCCATAATTCATACTATCAACGGGAATTTTTCTTCGCCGGTGTCGCTTTTTGATTTACCTGTTTCCATAAGGAGGTCTGTTCAAATATCTCGTCTAACAGCCTCTCATCTTTTTTCAGCTGCTTTATCCTGTCTATGATTTCCCTCGCTTCACTGGTTCCAGCTTTCTCTTCCAGTCTCTGTCTGGAATCTAAGATGAATTCATTGTTCCATTCACAGGCAAGGAATGTAACCTCGTCCATGGTGATTTCTTCTATTTGATCTCCCTCTAAATCCACCCAATAGAGCTGCCCTTTTTCATCTGCATACAGCCCGTAGGCACTTCCTTCCATGTAACCCAACAGAACCTGGGCATGTTCCTCATTCAGTGAAAATGGTATAGAAAAGTCATCGAGATAGGCCAGCAGTTCCGTGGCCGTATTCAATTGTTTCAAATAATGCCTCCTTGCCCGGTATCCTACCGGCTATGTCCTGATGGCGGCTTCTTATCCTTGTTTTCATACTTTTTTAATACCGCCAGAATCTCACTTATTTTTTTACGGGCCGTCTCCGGAAGTTCCCCCATCTCAGCATTTCGCAGAAACTGCGTTTCGGTCTTCCTTCCATATAATGTTGCCAGCCCGCCGTATGTCTCTTTTGCTAGGTCAGCTTCGGTATTTCCAGACTGCAGCTTTTCCGCCCAAACCTCTGGCATATAATCCCGGACTAAAATACAGATATCGCAGGCAGCCTGTTGTAGATCCGTGCGCTTTAAAATAGGTTCCTTTTGATCAATAGACCATATACTATTCAGCATGTCCTGCGCCAATCTCAAATCACGCTCATCTGTTCCATTTAGGATTGTATCTACAACCTTCTGTAGCTGCTGGTACTCCTCATCCATTCCCTGTAAAGGAATACTCTTATTTTTATCCAGTCTCTCCATAATGTCGCACACCTCCAAGCCAACAGCTTTTTGTATGGATTCCTTTGTAATGTTATTTTCCCTGCAATATTCCAGATAGGTTTCCAGTCCCCCTAAATATGTAATTTCCTCCAATGGGGTGTCAGCCAGTTCCTCCCATGTTTCATAATGGCCTTCCATTGTCATGGCTGCTATCGTACAATCATCAAATTCCAAGTCATAGAACAGGTCATCATCTGTACTGCACATTCCAATCCGGTAAATATCAGGTTTGTCTTCCTTAGCGTACACATTGAAAAATAACCTAGCTTCATCGGTGCTCGCAACTGCTGCATATTGATATGGGCTGCCCTTCACCCTGTCCTTGTTCAAGATATACAGCAGGGTGTATTCTCCAAAGTGGTTTCGTTTCAGATACTCCTTACTGTCATAGATCAATCTCTCAATTTCTGTCTGTTTTGCTTCCATATTCCACCTCACCTATTTCTTTATCAACGGCTGTTGTGTCTGCTCTCCAGGTGCGGCTTATAGGCAGAATCCTGTTTTTCCAGTTCTGCCATCTTAAATAAATCTAATACCTCCCACCCAGTAGCAGCCTTAATAGCCGCTGCTGAAATGTTGTTCTCTTTACAGTATTCCAGGTAATCCGCTACCCCCTTCTTATGGGGAATTGCTCCAATGCCCCACCTGCTCAGTTCCTCCCAGGCGTCTAAATGTCCATTTATTGTCATTGCAGCAATTTCATACCCCTCCTCCAGCATCCCAAACAGATATTTATCTGTATATGCATACCCAATATTAAACTCAACAGTCTTATGCGCAGATGGAAAAAAACTAACTGCCCTGTCAGGTCCATATTCTGCCAATCCCTGATAAGTGTCCTTTCCGTGCGCCTCCATTTTTAAAATATGATAGATAATGGCTCCCTGGTACTTTTGCGAATCCAAAAACTCTTTGTTTTCACAAAGCACTTTGAGTTCATCCATCTGGGGGTTTTGTATCTTTGGGGGCAGACTATTTAATTCCGTCAGGACTCTTGCAATCTGTATTTCCAGCCCATATTCTGGCTGCTTGCGTTTCAGATAGTCAAGCCAGAACTGCATAAATTCCTGTTTCTTCTCTGGATTATTTATTTCCCTGCACATTCTTTCCACCGCATGTGCTTCTGATTCTCCTGGTAAGCGCGCTACATTCCATTCCCCACCCCCAACAGCGTTCAGCATATTACAGATATCCCTGGATAAATCCTTCTCCATTCCCAGTTCTCTCTCCACACGTTCCCCTGATGATTCAAACTTTTCCGGTTCATATTTCAATATCTTGTCTCCTCTTTTCTAAAAACCGTTATGGTGAGTTTCCTTACCCTGCTCTTTAAATGGCGGTTTATCTGCCATTCCAGTTTTTTCACTATCTAGTTCTTTTTTTGTCTGTCTGGTTCACATGATTCTTATAATCCTGCATCTGTGATTCTGCCTCACCAATCAAATCTCCCACACTCCATCCGATAGACGCTGTAATAGATGCCGCTGTGATATTTCTTTCTTTACAGTAAATAAGGTAATCCTCGAACCCTTCTCTATAGGGCAACGTGTCGAGGCCCTCCCTGTCAAGTTCGTCCCAGACATTAAAGTGACCGTCCATCGTAACCACCGCTATTTCATAGCCTTCTTCCAACGGTTTAAACAGATCCTCATGAACAGATGTATCACCTATATAAATTTCAGTAACTTCTTCCTCAGAAACAGAAAAATAGACTGCCATTTCCTGCTCATATTCAGCAACCCCTTTGTAACTGATGGTCCCATCCTGTTCTTTTTTTAGGATATAGTAAATACTGGCATCATGATACTTTTGAGAATCCAAAAAGTTTTTATTTTCTACGAGTACAGTGATTCTCTCCATAAAAGGAGTTTCCATGTGCGTAAAACCTTTGTTCAGTCTTGTTAAAACTTCCGCAGCCTGTATTTCCAGTTCATATTTTGGTCTCATACGTTCCAAATAGTCAATCCAGAATTGCATGAACTCACGCCGCTTCTCCGGATTCTTTATTTCCTGATAGGTACGTCTCACTACGTCCGACTCCGATTCTCCTGGTAAACGCATCGCTTCCCATTGCCAGTAATCAACAGATTTTGTCATTCTACAGATATCCCAGGCCAGATTTTTCAAAAAGTCCGGCTCTCTATTTTTGTCAGGATATCCATATTCCCACAGTTCTCCGATCAAGCCTTCTGTCTGCCTTGTAACCTCAATGCTTTTTGCACGGCTGACCTTATATAAGTAATCAATAAGCAGCTTTCTGGCGTCCGCAAACCGGAGCGTATCCAGAACATTTTCGGTTTGGTTGTAAGGATACGGCTTATAGAAAAATGGGGTAAAAATGTCTCCCAATGGTCCTCTCTTCATGAATTCGTCCACGTAATCTTTTAATCGTTCAAATTCCTCTGGTTCATACCTCAATACTCTGTCTCCTTTACATTCTGTATTATCTATTTTTCTGTCTGTCCTGTTTGGGAATGTCCTCCTTTTTCTGCTGTTCTTGTTCGGAAGTTTTCCCCCATATAATAAAATGGCAATATTCACTTTTATGGTTCTGCAAATATTCCGCCAGTTCGAGAAATCCCATTTTTAATGCAATTTTCGTAACTGCAATCACATCAAACATATTGGTTTCACCAGTATCCCTGACCACCAATATCTGCTCTTTCACAATCGGTTCTATTACAGTTCCAGCTCCTTCCTTTTTCTAAATCTAAGGGGCCGGTCCGGACTGGCTTTGCCAGTCCTCTGCAAGATACGGATTTTGCCGTACAAAATCCATCTTGTTAGGGGAGATCCCCTAATACCCCCATATCAGCCTCAAAAAGCTGATATCATTCACAATTTTTTGCTATCAATTCCGCGGATATTACGCGAAAATCTGATAGCAGAAAAGGGAAACTGACAGCAGTTTCCCCTCAAATCACATACTGCCTGCTATCAGCTTCATATATCTGATAGCAGGCAGTATGGAGTATGATATCATCAAAGGCTTTGTGATATCACATTCCAAGGTTATCTGCTATCAGTCAATTAAACCTGATAGCAGAATTCCACTTTTGTTTTTGATACTAGGTTGCCGCATTTGATAGCATCCCTTGACCTGCTGTTTAAAATAGTTCTGTTTTTCCCAATCCATTCTGCATTGATGTTCTTTATATTAAGATTTTATATCTCTGTCATTGACGGTTCCCATAAAATCGTTCCAGTGCTTTCTCGAAGGCACCTATCCCGGAAAAAAAGCTTCCTATCTTTACATCTTCAAACAGGTAAGGCATAGCGCTATATAAAGCTTCAAAAATACTGGTTAAGACATTCACTACAATCGAATTTCCTGCCTGCTTATATGCCTGGCTGTTACTGATGCCCGCTTCCAGGACCTTCTGGTAATCTTCATCATCAAAACCCATCAGCCTGAAGCACTCTAATGGTGTAAGCCGCCTGATACGAAGGATTGATTCCAGCCTGCACAGGGAATTTCCCTGCGCAGTGATTGTCGGGCAGATGGTCCCATGTCCCTGTACCCGGCCCCGTTTTCCGGCAGCATTCGGATAGGCGATATTTACAACTCCCTCTGCCATACATTCCTCGTAGCCTTTTACGGTGTCCTGCCGCACCAGAATGATGTTATCCTTCTGTACGGAGGTAATCGCATAGCTGCACCAAGGCTTATCCTTTAGTTCCAGGTGCTGTTCGACTCTTCCCTCTTCATTATATCTTCCACGGATTGCCCCCACTTGCAAAATCTTTGTCTGGTCGTGGCTCGCAAGCTGGGTATTGGCAGTTCCCATCCCTGATAGTATAACACTCTGTTGGGAATTTCCAATACTTCCGACCACGGCTATTTTATTTCTTCCGGCACCGCTTGCCAGCAAAGTAGGGCTGGAACCGATTGCAGAGTATACCCTGCCAGTCTGGGGATCGCCAAGATACCCCTGAACCTGTCCAACTTTATACAGTTTATTTTCCCACTGTTTCAGTTCCTCTTCCCCAGGCATATACAGAAGCGCTTTCCGCTCCTTCATGTCTGTAATCAGTTTCTGCACTTTATCATCTGACAGATAATATTTCTCATCTACCTCATCTTCAAGGATATCCATCAGCCGCCTCCCGTTTTCCATTGGCTCTGGGAATACGAATTTTCCATTATCACATTCCTTTTTAATCAGGACGAGGTATACCCGTTCCCGGTTTTGCGGAATCCCATAATTTTTCGCGTTCAATATCTTCCAATAGGTGTTGTATCCATATTCCTGCAATTCCTGCTCAAATAGACGGAATGTGCTGTTTAGAAACCTTGCCTGAACAATATTTTTTACATTCTCATAAATTCCAAACATCGGCTTTACTTCCCGGATAACCCGAAGCCACTCTACAAGGAGAGAGGACCTTGTTTTATCCAGATTCTTTGAGCCGCATTTTTCACAAAAATCCCGTTTGCTCCAATGTACCTGCAGCGGGTTTACCTCATGCCCGCAATCTCTGCACCTCCAGACGGAACCGGCCAGCTTCCCACTTAGGGAGAAATCCTGACACGGGCTTCCACCGCAGATAAAGTTGAAATAAGGTAGCTTTTTCTCATCAACTTTCGTAATATCCCCAAGGTTGGCACTCTCGTCAACCCCATGTATGGCGCAATAACTTTTTACTGCATATTTGTCAAACTCACAAAAATTTATTAATTTATAATCCAATTCCCTTCTTAGAGGGTGTAGCTACACATTTTACCCGGGATTACCTCTTACCTCCTTTCAAATGTTTGAATGTAATCAGTTTCCGAATAAGTTACGAGCTACTGGTACAAATTAAATTTCTATGACTGCTGAATTTTTATTGGATTGGGCTTAACCACCCCCTTTCAAAGATTTGCCTTCATCTTATCTTGCCTTATGTCTCGTTTTTTTCTCTATCTGTGCCGCCGGTTGGATTGCAAGGCTTTCGGCATCAAACTGGAACACCATATTAGAGACCTGGACAGGGAACACTTCTGCTCTTTTATCCATCTCATTGCTCTTTTTTACTATTTCCTGCAAAGTTTCCAAACTGTGTCCTGATATTGGACAGACAAGGATTTTATCATTTGATAACGGCATAACATACAGGTCATCATCCAAACGCCTTGAGATTTCACTCAAACCCTCGGGATAGAACATGATTGCAATCCCATTCTCGCTGTACACCCCGTAATAGTCTTTTGTGTCTGGAAGCGCCCCGCTTAATGCCCCTAATGTATGAGCCAGAACAGCTCTGCTCGTATCCAAAACCGTCTGAAAGCGTTCATTCATATCGAAATATTTGACTTTATCAAATAATTCCTGTACCGTAAGTCCCCACTGCTTTAAATGTTCATTTTGGACAGGTCTTTTATAATCCAGAGGCCACTGTTCATCCTCGTCATAGACTTCATCAAAGAACTGAAAATATACAGCCATATCCCCAACAGGCAGATATGGTATATCATTCCCTTCCAGCTTTTCGGCTGCCTTTTCAAAATTAGCCGCCCAAATCGTAACATTTTCTAACTGCTCAATCGTTTCAATAGCACGCTTTTTTTCAAAATAATCGCAGATACTGCTTACCTGGGCCGTTAATTCGCCTTCTTTCCACTGTCTATATAAGCTATGGATTGACAATGACTGGCTACACACAGGCGGCTGCATAAGTTCAAGGGCTATTTCCTCATTGTCCGTACCTTCTGCTATTACTATCAATCTCTGATGCTCTTCATCAATGTGACGCCCAAGTTCTGTAATCAGTCCCTGTTTATATTCTTCATATGTCATTCATTTACACCCTTCAACCATTCGCGTATGGTCAGCAATTTGTTCTTGTTCTCCGATGGTGAATAGTGGAAACCATGACTTGATATGGCATACCCAGCCAAGCTGTGTCGAACCTGACGGTTCCCATTCTTGTGGACATCTTCAATGGAAAATGCTGGTGCCAGTGCTCCCATAGTATCAGGCAGGATATAAGCCTCCCTCTCTGAATATGGCAAAATATAAAAGCTATCCGGCATCAGGCGGCTAAGTTCCTGTAAGGTATCCCAGTATAATACACTTGCCGCTCCTCCAGGTCCCGTGACCACATAACCAAGGCTATCCTCTGCCTCTCCATTGTTCAGACAGCACGAAATACCTTCCAGCACGTTTTCAATCTTCTCACACAACGGATAGATTTTGCTCTCCATGGATACCAGCGAATGTTCCAGTACAAAATTATGAAAATCACTTTTTCTCATTTTCCAGGATGCCAGATGTTTATTGGTTACTTCTGCCTGATAATAACGCCCGTCTCCCAGCGGTGCGTGAAACATATAGTAGAGCACCATGTCCCCCATAACCTGGTAAGGCATATCATTCTTTTTCAGGGCTTCCAGGTCACTTCTATGGTTTGCGGCATATACTGCCACATATTCCGGCTGTTCCAACTGGCCTACTGCAATACGCAGATCTTCCGCTTCCGCATCAGAGAACACTTCCATCGCCCGGTCTGCCAATTCCTCTTCCCAGGTGTCAAACATCTCCGCTCTCAAAAAAGCCTCCCTTACCGGAATGACGGGGCAGTACCGCCCCTCCTGCTCAAATAAAATTGTGATTCCCTCGGTCGGGAGACCCCTAGCCACCGTTCTAACTTCCCCGCGAATTGCGGAATCCTCAAAAGCGGAACGAATACATTGCTGGTAAGCATCTGAAAACTGTTTATATAATTTGAGGTTCATATTCTTATCTCCTTTATGATTAAATGAAAAAAGCAGGTTCTTTTCTGAATCGCTCTGAAAAGTCACCTGCTATGGTTTTTATTCACTTTTGGCTTCTGCCGCATCCTTTGACTTGTTTTACGGATCTCATCTGTTTTCCGGCTATAAACATAAATATAATCGGATAAATCTTTTTCCCTCTGCTGAAAACCATTTTGTTTAGAGTCGTAGAGGGTTTCCTGAATCCATTTTCTTCCGTCCCTGTTTTTATTTGATAATGCCACGCATTGATTGATACTTGTAGGAAATAGTATCATATCGCCACCCAGTTTATCTGACAGCTCGTGTACTTTTTCTTTGTATAAAAAAGCAGAAGCACCCCAGTAAAAGCTCTCTGTTGTCATAATGTAGATATCCTTCTTTTCCGGTTCTGTCCCAAACGGTTCCACGGAAACAGCCCTTTGATTTTCCGGATTATCAAGCGACCACTGATAAAGGGTATCAAAATCCATTCCAAACTCATTCAGCATTTCACTTGTCACTCTTAAATTAAGGTGCATATCTTCAAGCAAACAATCTGTTGAATGATAAATAATCCTCAATACAATGGCAAGGTCCCCGTCTCCATATAGCTTATGTGGGAAATTGTCCAATACCTCTTGATTTCTTTTCGCGTTCATCAATGTCGGAACTACTAGATTTGGCGATAACACCCCCATCTCTTTAAATGCGGCTTTGGTGATCCGGTCATCCCGCAATAAAAACTCTAGCGAATTCCTGACTACCAGCCACAGGGGTTCTCCCAACTGTGTATGACGGTTATATGCTACAAAAGGAAATATTTCTGAGCCTTTCTCTGGGCTGCCCTGTAAACTGATCACACAGCCATCCGAAATATGGTCAGGCAGCACCACCTTCCACCCTAATCCCATCTTTTGTAAATTATTGTTTAATTCATATACAAAGGTTTCATAAAATTCCCTTTTCTCTATGATTGAATATCTATCGTTTCTCAAACCCTCCCCCTATCTGCCTCGTTTTTTCGTTTCTTTTAACTGGCTGGGAGTAATCATACGAAACTGTGCGGTTTCACAATTATAGTGGTATAGATTCCCAGACAGGGGCTTTATACTTCCAGTGATTACCTCTTTACTACTGTGTAGTGCATTAGATATATAATCTATGCCCTTTTGGTCTAAAAGCGGCATTGCCAAAAAATGGTCAACGCTCATAGGAACCAATAAGATATCATCCCCCATAGTTTCTGCAAGTTCATACATTCTGGTTTTGTAAAGAATACCTGCAGCGCCTAAATGTTGACCAGTATTCGTTACCACATAGAAGGGAGGTAAATCCTCTACTGTTTCATCGGGTGATATAATATCTATCATCTTGTGCAACTCTATCATCTGTACAGACTCAACATTCCTCGGATTATCCAGGGCCATTTGATAAAGTTCATCATACCTCAGCCCCCATCCCTGTAAGATATCGTCTGTTACCACAAGGTTGAGATTGATACCGCCCAGGGACTGATATGCAATTTGAAGTATAACTGCTAAATCTTCAAACCTTGAATATGGAACGGTTTTCAATAGTTCCTCATTTTCCTCTGTGTTCATAAAAGTGGGAATTACCATATCTGCATGAAAAAGCCCCATATCCATCAGTGCACATTTTGTGCTCTCATCATCAAAGAAATCCTGTGTTGCTTTCCGTGCAGCGACTCCCCAGGGCATCCCCTGCAAAAACTCCTGGTAATAATCGTGAACTTTAATCGGAGGAAAATCATGCCCTCCACCATGGATTACCACCAAAACTTCTTCTCTGCCGCCTGTGTTCTCATACTTAGCCCGCCATGGAACACCCAGCATTTTTAAATTATAGTTGACTTCATGGGTAAAAAACTGGATGAATTCTTCATATTCCATCTTTGTCTGTCCTCCTTGAGATTTTATCTGCTTTGCTTTTTACCGACCAGTGTTTTCTCATGATTCATAGTTGTCTCCAATTTCTGATCAATGACAGCCTGTAATTGTTCTATACCACCCTTGAGCCTGTAAAACTTCCCCTCTGTATACGAATAAACCTGCCTGGACAAAAATAACCGCGCGTCCGTATCCTCCGTATACTCCCGGATTTTTCTTTGTACCCACATATCCTGTATACGGCTTTCCGGTAATATGGCCGCTTTTCGTTCTGAATACGGTACGATTATGACCCGCTCATGAAAAGCCTCTTCAAATTGACGCAGCACTTCGGGGTAAAGTATCGCCCCGGCACCGTTCAATCCATACAGCTCATATGGCGCATTGTAGATATCTTCTGCTCTTGCAATCACAGGTATATGGCCAAAATCATATGGTTGAAGGCTTTCCACCCAGTCATAAGCACAGGCACCGATTTTCTGTGCCTCGCATTGCCTAACAATATTGAATAATTCTTCGGCTGAAAACTTCCATTTTAGGAGATGGTCTTTTGTTACAATACTTTCCATTGTACCGCCGAAAGGCAGCTCATAATCAAACCTGAAATATACTGCCATGTCACCTACTGCCAAATATGGTATACCCTTACCCCGCAGGATTTCTTTGCTTTTCTCAAAGTTTGTTACACAGGCTAAAACACTTTCTATGCATTCCACCTGTTCTCTTTGTACTGTACCAAACTCCCGGAAACAATCCAATGTATCCTTCACAATAGAAAACATTGGTCTAGCATTTTTGCAATAATCCGAATAAATTTCCTGAAGGTCTATGCAATGACAGATTTTATCGCCTAAATCCAGGGTTGCCTTTTCCAGCGATAACCCTTCCCCTATCACGACCGGTCTGATGGAATAACCATGCTGGTCTAAAAGTTCTGCTATTTTTTGTAGATAAGCAACCTTAAATTGGTCATAGTTTATTAAGTTCATCAATCCACTAACCCACCTACCTATCTCAATTTTTGTTTCTCAATTTTCGGAGGAACTGCATGAATCAGGTTTCTGCTTTCCAGATCGTATTTAAAAACCCGCTCAGATAGTTTATGGCGTATTTCCCCTGTTTCTTCTTTCATTATATTCTCACTGGTCAGGCTCTCATATAAGTCTGACAGATTCCCAACACTTTGCGCATGGACATAAGCACCAAAGGCATCATTGGGAACAATCAGCATCTCGTCCCCTAATTTATCATACACCAGTTCCATAACTTTCGGATAGAAGATTGCACCAAAGCCATTCACACCATAGACATTGTAGACTTGCTTCAGTTCCAATGGCACACCATCCGCCGGCCTAAAAAGGATTGTTTTATCATTTTCATATCTGTTTGTAAGTGAATCGTACATATTTACGA
Source organism: uncultured Lachnospiraceae bacterium (assembly GCA_947039785.1). Lineage (GTDB taxonomy): Bacteria > Bacillota > Clostridia > Lachnospirales > Lachnospiraceae > JALFVM01. The sequence goes on from CAMQZX010000001.1 coordinate 41,851, forward strand.
TACCCACTCCTATTTCATTTGCATCCTTGTATCTGACTTTCTCAAAAAGTTCCTCCACACCGATTCCCCATTTTTCCAAATGCTCTTTTGTAACATCTCCGCAGTACGATCTCTCCCCTCTTTCAATACAGAATTGGAAAGTGACCGCCATATCCTGATATGGCATATATGCAATGTTTCCCTCCACCAGTTTATCCTCATATTCTGCCAAATTCATAGGATATATAAGTACATGCTCTATCTGCTCAAATTGTTCGCGCGGTATCCACTCATCCCCATCAAATATACCCAGAATCTGCGTGACCGCCTCGTCTAACTCGTTGTTCTCAGCAACATAGCAGTTAAGATACACCAATTCCATCGGAATACTGGGGCAAACTAACTCCCCTCCACCTTTCAGCATAATGGCTTCAAATGGCGTGCCTTCAGCTATCAGCTTCAGTTCCTCCCCTCTGTCTCTTTCTTGTAGCTGGTCTTGAAATTCATCAATAAAATCCTCTCGTAATTCGTCATATGCTTCGTTCTCACTATAATAATACATCTATCTCCTTCCCTTCTGGCCGTCTGCGCTTCTCCCGATTAAAGCGGTTTTCATTTCACTCTATGCTTTTCAATGGTATGTTCCATTGCCGGGACCAGGTTTTTCCTGCCGGTATCGTACTTAAATATCTTCCCAGAAAGTACAAGGTGCCTATCGCCAGTCACCAGTTTCACACGATTGTCCTCCTGTAATTCTTCTTGCAGTTTTGCAGCACTCATAATATCCGGTGTCTGAATATAAGCCGTATAGGTTTCTTCAGGTACAATCAGCACTTCACTGCCCATTTTTTTTACTACCTGCTCCATCACTTTTGGATAAAGGGCAGCACCAAAGCCATTGACGCCATACAAAGCAGCCTGCTGTGAATCCTCTGATTTTTTTCCCACCTGCTCTATGGTTTTAATTTCGCCCCAAATTTGCTCCAGGTCTTTATACCTTACTTTTTCAAAGAGTTCCTTTGCATTTATCCCCTGCCTATTCAGCCATTCCCTTGTAACATCCCTGCGATACGACCTCTCATTGTCCTCAATGCAGAATTGATAAGTGATCGCCATATCTTCGAAGAGAAAATATGCAATATCATTTTCTTCCAGCTTATCCCTGCAATGTGATAGATTTACCGGAAACACTATTACATGTTCCAGTTGTTCCAGCCGCTCCGGGGATATCCATTCTGCCTCATCCTGAATCTCCAAGATAGTAGATACGGCCTCATCAATCTCTCGAATGGCAAAAATATAGCAATTTCTGTACACCAGTTCCATAGAGATACTGGTACATAATAAAGGTCCATTCCCTTTGTATGTAAAGGATTCAAAAGGAGTACCTTCCGCCACTATTTCCAACTTCTCCCCATTTCCTCTGCGTTCTAGCTGTGCCTTATATTCTTTAATGAAATCCTCCCGGACTTCCTCATATGCATGGTTTTCATCATATTCGCGCATTTTGGTTCTCCTCTTCGTCTATTTACCATTTCCTGCATCTGTAGACTCCCGTACCGACTCTTAGACCAGGGTTTTTTTCACCAATGAAGACTGGTGCACCGTCAGGGTTTTACTCTTGAGACTATAATACAAAACCGACTCTGACAACGGATGGCTTACAAATCCCTTTAAGGATTTTTTTCTTTCGAGACGCATCTGAAGGTCAGCAGGTGTATACTGGTCGGCGGCATATATAGCGGTTTCCTCTGCTGTTACTGGAAGCAGGTACAGATCCGTGTTGACCATTTCTGCAAATTCATCCAGAATATTCCTATAAAGCATGCCTGCCGCGCCTCCCGGACCTGTCAGCCGCCAGGCACTTGCGCGTTCATTTGTAATCTTTCCTCTCCCAAGCGTAAAGCCTGCCTCCAAGCCTTCCCGTATAACGGCTGCAACCGGTTCAATCTGCACACTATACTGGGAGAAAGCATTGTCTGACACGCACGCATGCAGTTGATCTACATGCATTCCCCACCGCTGTAAGTCCTCTTCATCTACGGGCATGGTGTATACAAGTTTTTCACTTTCCTCTTTCACACGGAACCGATAAAAGATACACATATCTCCCAGTCTGGTATACGGCAGCTCCAATTCTTCCAGCCTCATCTGGTATTTGTTTGCATTCACTGCATGGAACTCTACAAACAATGGATTCTTGACCGTATCCATCTTCAATCGGATACCTCCGGTTTCCGCCGTCTGAAATTCCTGCAGTGTCTCCGAAGCCAATATCCTGACTGGCAGCATTTCATACTGGCTTCTCAAAAACAGTTCCTCTATGCTGACCATAGGGCAGTACCTATCCTTGAAAGTCATTGTGATTGATTCACCTGGTAGTCCTTCCATAACCAAGTTCAACGCTCCTAACGTTTTGCTTTTCTCCATCAGGTCAATGAACTGATAGAGAAACTCTTCTTTGAAATTAAAATAATCCATACTATCTCCTTGCTTTTATGAAATTATCCGATTGCCTGTTTCCGGTCCAGATTGCTATTCCTGTTCAAATATTGAATCACTGCCTTTTTTCTTTCTGCAACAAGAAATTCATTCCAATCTTTCCCATATGGCGGGAACCGGACTTTAACGTGATATCCCATCTCTATATATTTCTTGCGTATAAGTGCCGCTGCTTTCCGGCCTGCCTTATCATTATCAAGATACAGGCTTATTCGTTTAATCTGTGGATTTTCTAGCAGGAACCGGTCCAATGCCCCGTCCCAGGTTGACCCTAATGCCAACTTGTTTGACTGCCCATCACGCTTATAATCCATATAAGACATCAGGTCAATGGCTGCCTCAAATACCTTGACTTCTTTATTTTTCTTGTTTCTTACATTGAAACCATAGGTTTTATCGTTGTTCTCCACGTCCCCTTTAAACGGGTTTCCATAATTATCCACCGTTCCCCTCATACTGGCAAACCGTGCTGTACCAAAGGAATCCCTGCCAATAAAAACCACGTTATGATATCTGCGTGTTTCATAAATCAGCTTTTTTTTAACGAACCAGTCAACTACTTCTTTGCTCAGGCAGCGCGTTTTTAACAGATAGGCATATAACCTCCGATAATTGTCGTTTGGTTCGGGAAGCACAAACTCCCCTTTCCCTTCTTGTTCTTTATTTTGCTCTTCCTTTCTTCTCTCGTGGTTTTTCCTGCTTGTATCATCTTTAAATGATTTATCCTCATACCGATAACCGGCCTCGTTCAACAAATAGATAACCGCCTCACGAAAATCCATATAGCAAAATTGTCTCAGAAACTCAATGTTATCCCCGTTGTGACCGTCCTGGCCCTCGGGTACGGAAAAACGCAGCCAGCTCCTACGATTTTTAATCCTTATAGAATCATGTTCTTTCAATGTATAGTAACTGCCTACCCGCTTCACCGTGAAGCCCTGCCTTTCAGCAATAGACACCAGGTCCACGCTTCTGGCTATCTCTAATTCTTCATCTGTAAACTTCATAGCACCACCTCCTGAATCAGAGTTTAAAATTTCATGTCAAAATAACTGCTGATTTCCGGAAAGTCTCTTTCATACTCCTCCAGATACGTTCTGCAGGCGCTCCCTTCTTTTGACAAGTGGCAAAATTCACGGAAGCTCATCTGCTTATACATCTGGGGCTGGTTACACCACCTGGACAGGTTTACATACATTCCCCGGTAAGGTGATTCCTGATATTTCTCATACCGCATGATATATGGATACGCACGCACCCCCATTAGAATCCGGATACGCTCAAATGCCTGTAAGATATCCTGTTTCCAGAAAGTCCAGTCATATCTTCCATCTGCATCAAACCCAGTTAATACATAGAACTTGATCCTTTTTGATTCCTGGAATATTGGGTTTATGATCTTCATCTTTTCTATGACTGTTTCTTTATCCTTGATATTGTCAAAGGCAAATAATAAGTCGCCATCCAATCTACAAGATGCCAGTTCCCTGGATTTTTGCCTGGTAATCAGCCTGATATCCAGTCCTTGCCGGAACTGGACCGGACGGCCGGTTTCCCGTAGTTGTCCCAATAATGCACTCCACTCCCCACATGCCAGAAAATTATCATCCAGCAGACAGATCTTCTTTTTCTGTGGATTGTAAAATTCGTACACTGGGCTTGCAGGAACGGATACCGTTTTATTTTTGTTCACACAAAAAGGGCATTGCCTAAAGCAGCCCCTTGTTAAAAACCCAATAGAATAATCCCGATAATACTTATACTTCTTACTCTTTTTTCCTTCTTCTCCCTTACCTTTAAGCCAATCCGCATACAGACTGTAATCCGGCATGGCATGCTCTATTTCGTAGGGCAGCTCGGGAGCCTGGTCTAAATAAAACCCAGTACCTCCATATTCTACATTCTCCATCTTTAAGACTTCCGGCGGATACCTCGTAGCCGTAAAGACCTTTGACAGATATACCTTATCAAACTCATTGAAGCCTGAATACTCCGTCAGCAAATGTATCTGATCCCCCATCTGCTTATGGAATCCGCTGATCTTCATGCATGCCAGATTCGGCATGCGGTGCCTGTTCTTATCCAATAAATCAGCATCTATAATTCCGATTCTCGACTCTCATCACCTTCTTTACACAAATTTTTCATCCATCTTTGCTTTTTACATTGCGGTGCTGTTGTATGTCTGCGCCTGGCAGGTGTATCCCAGGAGCCGCCCCCTGCAATCTCTTTCTCACATTCCCACCCTGCCGCTTTTAAGGAAGCACCGGATTCAGAGATAAGGATATAAGTGATAATCCGCTCATATCCCATCTCTTTTGCAATCCGGGCTACCCGCCCGTATAGGAAGCTACAGGCATTGGCTGTACCGTCTGTGCAGCAACGCGTTACTTCCAGCGTTTTTCCATCGTCTAAATGCCTGGATACTGGCCTGCCGCACTGTATCACGCCACATATTCTGCCATGCTCAGTACATGCGACACGGAATTTGTCCCGGTATACAGGGCTATGATGCCTATGATTCTGCGCGACATATTCATTTGCCGCCTTTAACTCAATCGGTACTGCTTTCATTCACTTTTTTATATAAATTAGTTCCGGTTGGAACGTAAACCTCCTGTTGTTGATTTATTGTTTTAGTCTGGTCCCATGTCCATAAAATCCGCGAGGCACAACTGTCCCTCTACATTTTTATCCTCCATCCACCACCGGAACACGTCCTCTCCGTTCTTCCACTTAGTAGGTTTCCCCGCCGCATGGATTGCCACTAACATTTTATCAAACGCCCGGATATAAGCTGCCTTATACTTTGGGAAGTCAGCAAACTCTTTGTAGCGGTTTTTTCCAGCCATCGGGCACCCTACACAGCCAACTCTTTTATAACCCATATCATAAAGCGGATTATAAGGCATATGGTTGGAACGGATATAATCCCAGATGTCTTTATGTGTCCAGTCAATGATTGGGTTGGACACTACCCTGCCACGGATTGCACACCGCTCAATAACCAGCCGCTTATCATCGTTGTCGTTCATCAGAGTAATCCTATTCTCGACTTTTGGGGCAGCCGCTTCTAACTGTCCCCTTTTGGACCGTTTGGTGCTTTCGTCCCAGCGCACACCTGTTGATACCAGTCTGTCCGGTGTTGTGTTCTCTTTTAGGATTTCACAACAGTAACGCTGCATCCTGGTGGGCGGCATCTTCTTTTTGACAATCAACTGCCACATGCTCAGTGGCGGCATATGGATAATACATGGGATTCCCTTTTCTTTTAAACCTCGAAATTTCTCCCTGATATAGTACACCGTATCGGGAGCATCGACTGTTGTATGAGAATTGTGGGCCTCAAATTCAACTCCTGACCGGATAAACAAATCCAGAAGTACGTCAGAATCCTTGCCCCCACTGTAAGTACAGATTATGGGGGCATCATAGTACCTCTTTGACATTTCACTTGCTAATTTAATCCGTTCAATGCTCTTCGTCTCTAAATCCAATAAGCGTCGAAGAGACTATCGTTTTACGTGGCCACAACTTCTTATCCCTCCTTTTTGCATTTCTATTTAGATTTTTACCAGAGGAATCTATGAAACCTCTCTACTTGAAGGGATTCTGTTTCCTTAATCTGTCCTATATTATGGACATATCCAGGCCCTGGTCATCTGCGACAGCTGGGACTGTTTCTAACAGTTACTTTTTCTTTCCATGGCTTTATTTCCTGGACCTTATGGATTCTTTCACATATATCAGCGATTCTTTGATACTCTGCGTCCGTCTTATCCAGTATTGCAAGCAATTCCTTAAAATACTCGGACGCTTCTTTACAGCCCTTTGGTTCGGACAGCCATTGATATGTCTCATGTATCCGGTCCTGCGGTGTTTTTTTTACTTCATCTTCGTCCGTAAGCCCAAATGGTCCAAGGTCCATCACAAGGCTGCTTACATCCTCTGCCAATCGCAGGATATCTTCCATTGCTTCTTTCTCCATGTGTTTATCCTTTCTCACGATTACAGATTGGATTTCTTTGTTTTACCGCGCTGTGCTACTATCTTTCTAATCTCCTGGCGCATTTTCTTTGTGTTATTACTGGGTAAAGCAAATATTGCCGCCTCCTCCACTGTCAGATTATCGTACAGAAACGCCCTTTTTATGGTCCGCATCTGGTAACAATCAAATTCTTCTTTCGCATAAAATGCCACCTGTTCATAGGCAAGCCCATAGCGAAAACCCGACAGGATTTCTTCAATCTGCTCTTCATCAAACCGGTTATCTGTTGCCAGTTCCATTTCCTGTATGCTTCTGCCAGTATAAAACCCATAAAACACTAAATCCATTTGTCTGTAATCGTGTTTTCCATCTGCCACAATCTGAATTTTCTGGATTTCCAGTTTCCGTTCCAGTGCCCCAGCTATTGACCTGATTTCCTCCGGGCCGTCTGAATCATGTACAAGACCGATAAGGTTGTCAAAATTTACACCCATCAAATACGCTTTGCGCAAAGCATTTATTTTATTTCTATATCCTCCAACCTCCATAATCTTCTTTACCGTTTCATAGGGTATCTGATCAGAATTTAACGCTTCCTCCGCTAGATACAGGTTGTCTTTTGACAAGAAGATTTCATTTTTCAGGGTATCCAAAGTTTTGTTTTTATCGTACATGCCACTTCATTCCTTCCTAATAACAAAAAGAGGAAGATCTCTGCGTCTCCCTCTTTGGTAACTGTTTATTTATTTTTACTTTATTTTTTAATCTAGTCTCTGTGGTGCGATATGCCAGTCCGTCCACAAATTACCGCTGATTGTCAGATTATCGGTCAGGTTTAGTGATAACATTCCTGCTGGTGTCCAGGCATCTATTAACCATGTATAGGGTGTATATTTGCCATCTGGCATCCATATCGGAGTGAAATGTGTCCTCCGCTTAAATGTACTGTATTGATTTTTTTTGAACTCAAATTCGGAATGATACCCACCCGACATCCGCTCCAATAAACGCCAGTATTTCTTGTATTGAAACTCCGGAAAATACGTCACGGCATTTTGGGCTCCAGTCACGGCACTGGACTGATTCGTGCTCACAGAACTGTTCACATATTCGTTAAATCCGTATCCGCTTTTTAATGTTTTGCCATGGGCCGTAGGGGATTTATCATCTGGCTGGACGCGCATTGTTGCGTTCAAACTTGCATGATATCTATCAATATTGAACTTCCACCAGCCATGATCACACCAGTATCCATCATCATCATCGTCACCACTATGCCATACCCAGTAAGAATACCAGTATGGTCGCCAAATACTCCAATCAGCGGACGTTTGCTGACTCTTTGATGGAACTGCCGGCCTCGCATAACTGTCATTACGGTCATCTGCAACTGGATTCGGCGGTGGATTCTTGTCCAGGTTTACTATCTTAACCCGTATAGTCCCTTTGTCTGTACGGCCACCACCTCTTACTGTTACTGGAATTTCCATAGTCTGCTCTGTAGATGGTGTTGTCCACCGAACCCAGGCAAGCTGACTTCCTCCCTCGGGATAATATACGCTGTCCACCTTATAATTTCTCCCTTGTATTTTAAATGTCACAGATACCTTATGGTCCGGATCACTTTGACCGCCACTCACGCGGATACTGGTGATAACCTCCGTGTTAGTGCGGTATTCATAATCAAAAGTCGTAACCTCCGGTGATGGTTCTGGCAACTCCCCATTAAAACGTATGATTCCAAGTCCCAACGAAGTTTTGATTTCCTGATGTGAACGCAATCCGGTAGTTGGACCGTTCCACGCAGGATATCCTAAATCAGATTTTTCGAGAAACATTGCAAGGGGCAGATTTTGAAAGGTAACTGAACGTAACCAGGAATATACCACCCCGCCTGCAACCTCATCATATAAAGCCGCTTCCGTTGCTGTCATAGCAACTCTTACTCCCTGCAATGTCACATACGCAATCGGCTCTATCATAATTCTGTACTCGCCGCTGATAAGTATATCAAAATCTATTCCCATATAACCTGCTATCCCACGTATCGTCTGCTCGTCCGTAAAGTACCGCTTTATTTCCGCAATACTTGATGGTCCCAGACTTTGTGAACTTATAATTATAGGAAGTCTCTGTGCTGGTCTTATGTACTGGTATCTTGAACCGGATATACCAATTCCATGACCTGATGTATAAGACATCTTGCTCACCTTTCCAAAATGAAGCCTAATATCAGATGGGCTTTTATTGGTAAGGTCAATAGGCGTGCCTACTACTTTATGGTCACTTGTACTTATCACCGATACACGTACCCCTTCATCACCTGGGGACCAAAAATTTTGCGAAGAACCTTGTCCCATGCTGCCGCCTCCGCCGTCCACATTACCTTCCCCTGCCGCATACGCTGGAACCGACATGATCAAAAAACACAGGCTGAACAGTACAATCCTTGTCAGCCAACTTATTCTGCTTTTCAAATTCCCAAATGTTCTCCTTTCCAATGAAAAAGCACAGCCATAAATAGCTGTGCCGAACGATAAAATTTATATCTTTGATTTCTCTCTATGCTTAGCAGGAGGGCGCTACAATTCATAGCCTTTCTGTCATGCATCTATTTAACCAACCTATTGATAATTAATCCATTATCCCAATTTTATTACCGTTTTCATAAATGTTACTGTCTTCAATGCCTTCCCCTTCCCCAATGTCATCAATCCATCCAAAGCCTGGGGCATATATTTTTCCTTCCTGTGACTCACCTTCTGGTGCGGCTCCAGGAACCGTGTCTGTCTCCGGCTGTTTTACTTCATCATGGTTTTCCGGAACCGGCGTGCCCTGCACGCTCTCCCCATCTGGTTTCTGATTAGGATTTTTTAATACTTCTGGATCTGGTTCTTCCGGTTTAGTCACTCTGGGCTGAATATTCTGTACAGGCTGCCCGTTGTCCTTATTTCCCTCTTTTTCCTCCTCTGATTCTTTCTGCTCCTCCGTAGTCTCCGGTTCTTTCTTCGATTCCTCTTCTTTACTTTCAGTCTCTTTTGACTTCTTGTCTAATTCGGACTTTTTGATTTCCGGTTTCACTTCTATTTCTGTAGACTGGCTCTCTGCTAATTTATCCTTTGTTTTTGCTGGCTTTCTGAAATTACTTGCAATCATCACTGCAAGAATAACACAACACACCACGCAACCCGCAATAATCATACCTTTTTTCACTTTATCATTCATATAGTTCTCCTTCCTGGTTCACATTCTGTCGCATCAAACATACTACATTTTTCCAATTCTGTCTATTGAATTCTAAAACACTTCTATATATCCAGCCTGCACTTTTAGCCTGATTTTCATTTCAGGTAGACGTTTTCCCGCAAACTGGACCGGTACTTTTAATGTTACGATTGCATCAATTTCAAATCTCTGTTCATTTTCCGGTGTTCCAGGTGCAAGCGGCGCATTACGTGCAGTAACACTTAAATCCGATATGCTATATTCCAGAACCCCACCTGTATATTTTACATGCCGCCCGGATTCAACTTTTGTTCCAAGGATTTTATCCATTTTTGACAGCACATTTCCTTTATCTACACTATACTTAAAACCTCCATTATTGGGCTGATATCCTCCACTGTATCCTTCCCTGACACCGTGATAAACGTTTGCATAATTATCATTTACAGTTATCATGATAGCCTCCTGTGCCGCGTCCCTTACGCCATTGGCTATGATCTTTAGCCGATAAAACTCCAAAAATCCGCACATTATTAACATCAATACCAATGTAACCGCAATCACAAATGGGAAAGAGGAACCACGCCTATCTTTTAAACAGCAAATCAGGCGCTTCATTTATGATATACCTCACTCTTTCCTGTAGCACTAGCCCTTAAGGTAATTGGAAAGGAACCAAAATTCCCAAATAACCCAAGGTCCCGCTGCAACGTCAATTTTACAGTAATCTCCTGATTTAGTTGGATATTACCCTTTTTTGACCACTCAACTTTAGGATTTAGTCCGGTCCTTTCTCGTAATACCTGTTCCCGCCTAGTGGTCTCAGTTCCGACTCTGCCACTCATTTCAGCCTCACGGCACAATTCCACAGCAAATGTATCTAACTGATTCTTAGCCAAAAAAACCGGAAATACGCTGACCGCCAATGCAATCACCAGCATGGCACACAATACCAGTACGCATATGTCTATATATCCCTCTCCACGATTAGTTTTTAATATTTTTTTCAAGTTCCTTGACCTCCTTTCATTTGGAGCTAGAACATACCTCCTAATGACTTAATGATTTCAAACACGATAATCGCAAGGTAAGTCAATAAGAAGCACATAAGCATGAGAAACGAAAAAACCCTGATTTTAGGCGGTATTTTCTGGGCCTCACTTTTTAATTTCTGTAATTCAAGCTGTTTAAAATCATGAGCAAGCATCTGGAAATATACCACGCTGTTATCTCCACGCAAAACCCCAATCAGTCCTCTGACAACATCAGACAACATTGGAGAGTTTAACCGTGCTTCAAATCGAGTAAGTGCCGCCTCATAACTGGAGGATCTCATGTCTGCCACAAGTACACCTAGCTCCTCCCCAAATTCCGCACCGGCATTTTTTCTAAAATTCTCTACCATTGAAAGCACATCACGGTTATTCTGCAGCTCCTGTTCAAGATTAGCAACAAAACGTGGCAGTTCGTCTTCAATTGACTTTCTTTTCGTCTTTAACATCTCGTCTGCGCGCTGAATTTCCTTAAAGTAAACCATGACAGCAAGAAACACAATAACAGGTGTTAGGAGCGGAAAAAGAAACAAACACGGAATAATGCCAGCCATCAGTAAACCAGCTTTTGTAAGTGCATACGCCTGATATACTTCCGGTGTCATATTAATCCCTGTTGCTTTCAGCACATTTTTCATTCGGCTTTTCCGATATTCGTCCATTCGGATTACATGAGACAATCTCATGGCTCCTTGCAGTAAAAACGTATCTAACGCCGCCGACCCTTTTTTACTATTTCTTCCCCTGTCCAGTAATGCCTTTTCTGTCTTCATATATGGCATTTTTAACAAATCCGCTGCCAGGAAGAACATTCCCAGAAAGAGAAATCCTCCAAATAATAACAGTAATAACACTGACATCTCCCTACCTCCTGTATTCTATCGGTTTTGTCAGCCTGACAACGACCGCAGTAGAGACAAAGATGATTGCCGCAGTAATGGCAAGTATCACCTGTCCCATTGGTGTGTGCATCAAAGTGTCATACCAGCTCTTGTTGAGAAAATAAAGCAGCGGGATATTACCAATCACAAAGATTGCCATCGTGATAAATTCTTTCCTCGGCTCCACAATCAAATATTCCAGTTCAGCATTGACGATACGGATATCGCTTAATTTTGTTACGATTGGTGTCAATGTTGTCTTCAAACTCCGATCATACTGACAATCACACAGGGCATCGCACCATTCGCGGAATACATCATTATCAATTTTCTCCCTCAACTCCTTTAGTGCTTCATGAACATCCGGATTTACTAAGTTGATCCGCACAATAAAATCCTGGAATACCCTCTGGACTGGCGGATTCAAATACTGAATATTTTCCTCTATCGCAGTTAGAATGTCCTCCGTCCGCAGATAGCCCGTCGTAATAACGCTTAATGCTGTCTCCAGCTCTGCGGCTACATTTTTTTTGTAATTACTGGCTGACAGAATTACATACCAAAAAGGGAAGAACATAAATCCAACAGCCATCACCGGAGCCAGAAAAAAATTTCCAATCATGATGGCAACCGAGGCCCCCACAGCAAACAACACCAGGGCGGCAGCACAAATAACCGAAAATTGCTTTTCCCTACCCGTCATTTTAAGTACCTGCTGTGCCTCAATGATTGCCTTTTTCAGAAATCTTGCTTTTTTCCTTTTTGTTACTGTATGGATTTCATTCCGAATATTCTCAGGTTCTTTTGCCAGAAAGCCGAACAGTCCATCTGTAAATTCTATTGGTCGAATCCCCAAAAGAAGAAATCCACCCACTATCATACCAAGGCATGCAAGAAGCTGTATACTTGTCAAGATTCCTCTCCTCCCTCTCCCTTTGAACGGAACCGGTTAAGTGTCTCCATTGGCATCCCATTCTCCAGCAAACGCTTATAAAGCCCATCCGAAATGGAATTCATTACCCTGTGTTTCCCATTAACCACAAAATAATCTCCTTCCAACTGGTTCTCCATGATCTCGTACTGATACAGTGGACGATATCTCCGTGTACCGTCAGGCTTTATCTCGCATTCCATAATCTCCATGATTACCCTCTGCCGGTTTTCCAACTGCTTACAAAAGACTATGATAGGGTATGCTTCGGTCACATATCCCATCAATGTCTCGTCCGACATATCCACGGCACGCTTACACAAGGACACCATACGGCGGTATGTAGCCTCACACGAATTGGAATGGATGGTTGTAACCACCGCCACACCAGTTCTTGCAGCTTCCTGGGCGGCGTTTGCTTCCGCCCCTCTCATTTCTCCGACCACCAGAATATCAGGATTAAATCGAAGCGCAATATCCAAAAGGGCAATCTGGTCAATTCGCTGCCGGTCATTCTCACTGTCTCTTGTAAGAGTGTGGACAACGGAATTTAACACTTTTCCACTTTCCTCCCTTATTAGATCAAGTTCACGGCTACCATTTTCAATAGTAAAAATTCTTTTCCGGTCAGGGATTGTAGTAAGCAACCAGCCGGCCACCGTTGTTTTTCCGGAACTTGTAGCACCTGCAACACACACCGAAATTCCATACCGAATACATTCACTCAAAAAGTCTAACATCTCTCCCGTGGCAGTTCCACCAGAAATAAAATCCTCCTTTTTCATACTCTGGGGATTTACGATTCGGATTGAAGCGGCAAGACCTACCTCTTCATCTACAACTGGAGTTTTTAACACCGCTATACGGATATTTTTAGCCAGTGTTCCAGTCACCACAGGACTTGCATCATCAAGGATAGTTCCTGAAACATGGAGCATCCTGCGGATCACATTAATAGCATGAGAAGGGCTGTCAAAATGTTCTTCCAACTTTTCAGTCCCACCACCGCTGTACTGGATCTCAATATCCTTCCAGCTATTAATGTCTATTTCTTCCACTCCCTCTCCAAAAATGTACTTTGTTAGAAAAGAAAACTCCGCCATTTCCGTGTATAGGTTGTCAACAAGTTCCTGATTTGACATTCCCTGAACTGCAACCCGGTTTTCCTGAACATATTTAGTAATGTAACGCTTCATCTGCCTTTTTACATCATCATTATTTCCATCAGTCAAAAGGGAGCTGTAACGGCTGGCAATGTGTTCCTGTACCTCCTGTAGCACCGTTGCAAAATCTTTCCCCTCCACGGCTGCAAAAAAGAGGTCATCTGCACTCTTACTCACCACTTCTACCGGCTCTCTTGCAACCGGCTCCACTGGGGCTGCCTGTGTTGGCATAAGTTCCTGCATCCGCGAACCCCACTCTGAATTTTTTCCCTCATTAAATACTCCTCGCGTCTTTCTTTCCCCTAACATCCATATACCTCCTTAACAATCTTATCTATTTCATTTTTAAAACCACGGCTTTTTTTCCCCTCCAGACCAATCAACAAATTCCCAGCCATCCCCTGTTCCGTAACTTCGGATGCAGACGGAATCTGAAAACTTACTTTTCCAAGCACCTGTTCCATATGGTTAATGGCTTCCTGCCCCTTTATGTTGTTGATCGTTTTTAAATGCCTCTCTATTCTCCATTTTGGTTCCTGAAGTAACGGTAACTGACTTGCCAGGTAACTGATAGATTTAAGGTCGCAATTTACTATCTGCAGAACAGCATCTGCTTCCATTAGAGAAACTGCCGATAAAATATCGTTAGATATATAACTGCTACAGTCAATAATAATGTATGAGGACAATTCCCGCAGCCCTGTAAGAAATTCCAAAGCCTGTTCCGCTTCATAGGGGGCATAGCTGTATTCATTTTCCCCTCTTAACATGCCAAGCATTGCCAGATACTTTATTTTTTTGTGGACAATACAGTTTTCTTCTATAAGCCCTTTTGTAACATGTGGCGCTGCCAGTACATTGCCAAGGGACCATATGTTTTCTAACTCGTCCATTGGACAGATACAAGGCATCATGGGTAAAGTCATATCGGACAGCACAAGAATTACATTTTTCTTCTTTTCCGCTAAGTGTTTTGCAATCTTCACAGAAACCGTAGTCTTTCCGCATCCAGGGCTACCCCAGACAGCCAGTATCTGGGCCTGATGTTTTCCCACCTCATGCACTTCCTCGCTCTCAGGCTGATTTGCGCGCTTTTTGATTTTAAAGTTCAGCATTTATTCTGCACTCCCTTCTATCTGTTCCTCGGGCTGTCCAGTTTCCGCTTCCGCCGCCTCCGTTTCCGGCGGGTAAAGTTCCTGCAAAGCATGTTCCTGCTCTGTAATAAACTTTGCTGCATTTTCTTTTGTTCCCCTGTATACAAGAGATATGTGCAGGTTCCCGTCCTTCTCCATCATGGCGAGTATCCTGCTCTGTTCCGGTGTTGCCAAGAGTGTCACCGTACTGGGCAGTTCCTTTTCCTCCGGGTCTTCTTCTCCTGTATTGGCATCGTAGCCACTGCCTGCAGTTACAGCAATAACTTCGACATATTTGAGTTCGGGAGGAATCACTGTTTCGCCTTGCTTCTGGTAGTCCGGTGCAATCACAGATACAATATCACCAGATTTGAGTTTTCCGGATAACCCCGTTGCAAAAGATTTGACCGACACGGATATTGCCTGTTTCTCTCCTGATAAATTATATAAGTAGGCATTCTCCGCAGCCGGTTCGTCTGCGACCTTGCTATTAATGATATAATCGCCTGGAGCCATATCTGCAGATGCATATTTCCCAATGACATTTTCTTTATTTTTCATGACTTCAGACGGCAGATTTAAACTTCCCACCTCAACAGTCCTGACCATATCGCCAGTGATTTTATCCCCGATTTTTATATCCTTTACCACCCGCACGATTTCTACCTTTTTACTGACCTCTTTATTAAATAAAGGGGTAACTCCGAAGCAAATGAGCAGTGATACCACAATGCATATTACTCCAAGCACGGTACGGCTTTTTAATATTTTCATACTTATTATCCATTCCTTTCAATCAAATCAAAATTATCGTTTTAAATGCGGCAGGGAATACCTGCCGCCGTGATTACCTCACTAAGTATCTCTTTTTCCTCCGGCATCTGTAAAATGCCAGGACAGCACCCACAAAGGTAATTGGAGCCGCTACACAAATACAATAAAATGCTTTTCTTTTCATTCCATCCTCCTATCCAATCAAATACCCCGCTGCACACCCAGCCGATAAAAAGGGTACTAACGGCACTGCGATAACCTGGGTTTTCTTACATATTTTCAAAAACACAGAATAAGCAAGTACCAGTAATAATCCCAAAATAGTTGCAAAAATCCCTGCTGGAAGTCCCAGGACAAGTCCTGCGGCTGCCATCAGTTTGATATCACCGCCCCCCATTCCTCCGCAAAAAACTGCTGCAAGAAGAAATGGGAGTGCGCTGAAAATCCCCCATAACTGTTCTGGACGAAAAGAAATAGCGGCGGTTAATGCAATTAGCATACATAACAGATCCGGCACGATTCTCTTCTTTAAGTCCGTGACAGATGCCAGCAAAAGCAACAGCAAAAATACAATTGTTTGAACTGCCTTTCTATCCAGCATAGTTAAACATTTCAGTAATACGCCGTGTTAATGTTGGCAGCACTGTATCACCAAACAGTGCATACAGCCCTGCCAGAAGCAGCGCTCCAATCACAACAGCCATTAAAATTTTGA
>CAMQZX010000002.1 GCA_947039785.1 uncultured Lachnospiraceae bacterium
TAAGGTTTTTATAAGATTTTGTAACAAAAAAAACAGGTAGTTTTTGACACTACCAAGTGCTTTAAGGGGGCTAACTTTATGGAAAGCTTTAAGTACAATTCTATACAATCAAATACAATTTAATAAATCTTTACAAAAATCGAATGCAATACAGCTTTAAAGGCTCGTACAAATCATATGTTTTGTGTGGGCTTTTTTAATTTAAGAGGTTGTAGATTGTCCTGCCGAATCGTGTAATGAAAATAAGGAGGCGAATGGACATGAAGAAAAAAAAGATTATTTGCATCATGCTGATTTTAATATTTACTAGCGGCATTGTGATAGGCGCCATTCAGTTATATAAGCAGTACCATGAGTATTCTGAAGGCGAGGACTCCTATACTGATTTGGAGGACTATGTGAAGCTGCCGGAGGAACCGGAGGCGCCTTCGGCATCCTCAGTGGATGATGAAACTGAGTCTGGGGGACGGGAGTGGCCGGCTGTAGATTTTGCTTCCCTGCAGGAAATCAATCCGGATATTGTAGGATGGATTTATATTGAAAGGACAGAAATCAATTATCCGGTTGTGCAGGGTAACGATAACCAGTATTACTTGAAGCATTTGTTCAGCGGTGAGTGGAACGGATCCGGCTGCATCTTTCTGGACAGCAGAAACAGAGCGGATTTCTCGGACCGGCACAGCATCATTTATGGACATCATATGAAAAATGGCAGCATGTTTTCCGGGCTTACGGAATATAAGAAGCAGGAGTTTTATGATTCACATTCTGTGGCTTTGCTGCTGACACCGGATAAAAATTATGAGATAGAATTTTTCGCCGGATATGTGGCCAGTGTCCAGGATAAAGCTTGGGAATTGGATTTCCCCTCAGACCCGGATTTTACAGAGTGGCTGGATAAGACAAAAGAACGCTCGTGCTTTACCAGCGGAATTACTCCGGCAGTCACAGACCGGATCCTGACGCTCTCCACCTGCAGCTACGAGTTTAACAATGCCAGGTTTGTATTGCTGGGCGTATTAAAGCCGGAAGAGTAACGGATTCAGAAGAAAACAGAATAATTGATCGAATCGGGGGAATGCTATTATGAAAAAATGCGTTCCCCCAATTATTCTCATCATATTATCCAGTGCATATCAAGAACGCAGACATTTATGTTACCGGCAGTAATTCCAAATGCCTTCTCCGACTTAATCACGAAATTCAGGAGGAGAGATAATGTAATTCGGATCAATGCTTAAATTTTGGTCGGGTTATGATAAATAAAGAGAGGAAACTATGTGGCAATTAACTTTTTTTGCGTTTTTAATATCTTTTTGTATATTTGCAGGAGTCATGGTGCGTGAGCCCAGATCATTATGGAGTGGACTGACATTCTTTTTCATGTTGATATGTCTCTCAATTGCCCTGTTTTTTATTCTATATAGATATTCGGCGTGGCTGGCTTCACATGATGTGGTAATCGGGATCCTGATTTTCCTATTTGCTTTGGCCGTAGGCTGCATACTTGTGTTCCCGATCACTTTGACTGCGGTGTTTTTCATAGAAGGTATAAAGGTCGCCAGGCATGAAGGAATGAAGCCATCTAACTTATTGTCGTTGCTGTTCTCTGTCTTGCTATTTGTGTATTTGACCGTCTGGCCAATGATTGGAAACCTAAACAAGAATACATTAGGAACGATTATTTATATAATTATTGGTTTCTCAGCAGTGTATTTATTATCCTTAATGGCCATGTATTCACTCTCTGCTGTCCTAAATCTTATTCACTTCAAAAAGAAAAGGAATGCAGATTATATTGTTGTTCTGGGATGTGGAGTGATTGGAAAGCGGGTCACACCGCTGCTTGCAGCCCGAATTGAAAGAGGAATGGAGTTGCTGAAGTGGAATCCAAACGCGGTACTAATTATGTCCGGTGGACAAGGCCCTGGCGAAGCCGTTCCAGAAAGCGAGGCTATGGCTGCGTATGCGGTAGAGAAAGGCGTGAATCCAGAAAGGATTATAAAGGAAGAAGAATCAGTATCAACGAAAGAAAACCTGTTGTTTTCAAGGAAGCTGATGGAGAAAAAAAGCCCTAAAATTATCATCGTTACAACGGCGTATCATGTGTTCAGAGCATTGATTCTGGCAAAGCAGCAGAGAATAAAATGTGTGGGTTTTGGGGCAAAGACAAAATGGTATTTTACGTTGAATGCGTTAATCCGTGAATTTATTGGGTATTTGAGTTTAACACGGAAGCGACACGCTCTTGTGATTGGTATAGTGGCAGTGCTCGTTGTATTGGTCAAAGGTATTGGATGATTAAGAGCGGGGATAAGGCTGCGGTTACATGTATCCCGGATATTCTATTCCTACAAAATTGTAGACTTTCAGTAATATTGCAGTAAGGTAACTATGGCATACTTTCTGTATGAAAATATGGGAAAGAGGCGCTTATGAACTGCAAACACAGAAAAAATTGATATTGCTGGATGAGGAGGAACTTTATGATAGAGATGCCGGAAATGAATACAGAGCTGCAAATGGTAAATGCACATATAGATCGTTTATGCCAGTCAAACAGTGAGTCCATGCAGAAATTACTGGATTGGGTATTGAGTGCAAGAGGCAAGCAGATCCGTCCGCTTTTGACACTTATATGTGCAAGGTTGAATGGGAAATCTGTTGACGTGACAGAGATAGCGGCAATCATTGAAATGTGCCATACTGCGTCCCTGATCCACGATGATATAATTGACGAAGCGGATACCCGCAGGGGACAGCTTTCTGTTCAAAAGAAATTTGGCAGGGAAATGGCGGTATATGCTGGGGATTTTATGATTTTCGCCGCAATCAGCCGAACCGGAATAAGGAAGAAGCACTATTACAGTTCGATATTTGAGCAATTGGAAAGAATGTGTGATGGAGAGGTCAGCCAATTTGAGCATCGTTTTGATATAGAAATCTCAGAGGAAAAGTATATTGAAAACATTATAGGAAAGACTTCGGCAATGTTTTGTATAGCCTGTGAAGCCGGTGCATATGAAGGAAAATGTAGTGATAATGAGATATCAGCAATCAAACGATATGCTGAAAACTTTGGCCTGATTTTTCAATTGAGAGACGACTTGATGGATTTTCTGCCTACAGGAGATTTGCCAGGGAAGATCGTACATAATGATTTTTGGAACGGATATTATACGCTTCCGGCTATCCATACATTTTCTGATTGCAGGTATGGAGCCGAATTAAGAAAAATTGCAATGGATATCAAAAATGGTCTGTATAGTGAGTTGGCAGACAATCGTATAGCAGAACTCATCAGTGCTTCAGATGGCTTCCAGTATACTTTGAGAATAATGGATGAATACGCGAAAGAAGCCAAGCAGGGACTGGATGTGTTTAAAGATTCTACTGCCAGGCAAAAACTATTGGAACTGGTTGAAACGGTTCGACTAAATGCCCATAAAATCGTATCGGATTATTTATCTGATTTTCCTTAAAACATTATAGGAATAATAGGACAGCGAAAAAGCTTCGTAGCGAATTAGCAAATCAAGGAGGACCCGTTATGTTGCGCAAATTAATTTCTGCATTACTACTTCTGGTGATAGTGATGACATGCCTTACGGGATGCGGTACGGATTTAATCCGTGGAATCATTAAGGAGTATGAAGATAATAAAGATGGTATTATAAGTGAGTTTCGTGAACTGAAGGATGGTATGCTCAATGAATTCAATGACTGGATAGATTCGATAACTCAATACACACTTACCGAGGATAAAAAATTAAAAGGTGAGCGGGAACCCGGTATGGATGATTATGTTGGAAGTTATGAAGCTGAGTACATCCGGTTTAACGGAGAAGAATATATTTTCGGTGGCACTTTGCCAGACCGTAAGAACGGCAGCGCACTGAAGGTGACTTATTCACTAAATATTGAATCCGGTAAGGCTGCTCTTTATTGGCTCGAAAGTGCAGATGGGCACATTCTTATAGGAGATAAAGAGCAGCATATGATTGCGGAAGTAACTGCTGAGGATGTTTATAAATTTACTTTTGATGCCGGATATAACTTTATTGTTCTCAAAGGCCATGATTTCACTGGAAGTTTGTCACTTGTAGTTGAATGATAAGTCACGGATCTCGTTATATACATAAGGAACGAATAGAGTTGGTAGCAGGCATCTGGTAACAGGTGAGTCTATCAACTCTTTTGTGCTGTTGAGGATAAAGTTGTGGTAATATGCCATTATGGGTAAAATAAGCTGTGGCATACTGTTGCCCGATAAGTGCATTGGTAATAGGACATAGAGCTGGTTTTATTGAAATTTAGAGTCTATAAGAAGGATGGTAAAAATGAATGAAACGAATATTTTTAGTTGAGGATGACCTGAGTTTAATCAATGGATTGTCCTTTGCCATAAAAAAGCAGGGGTATATGCTGGATGTTGCCCGAACTTTCCGTGAGGCAGATCAGATATGGGCAGAAGGGAAATATGATCTGGTGGTTTTGGATGTGTCATTGCCGGATGGCTCCGGATTTGATCTATGCAGAAGAATACGCCAGACATCAAAAGTACCGATTATGTTCCTGACTGCGGCGGATGAGGAAACGGATGTAATCATGGGGCTCGATATGGGCGGCGATGACTATATCACGAAGCCATTCAAACTGGCAATTTTTATGTCGCGGGCCAATGCCCTGCTTCGGAGGAGTGATAATTTCAGTGAGGCAGATGCCGAATTAAATTCCAATGGAATTTCGGTTCATCTCCTGAAGAGCGAGGTCTATAAGAACAACCAGCAGATTGAATTGACAGCCAGTGAATATAAGTTGCTGTGCTTGTTTATGGAAAATCCAGACAGGGTACTTTCGCAGGAGCAGATTTTAAGCAGGCTGTGGGATTGTGATGAAAACTATATTGATAACAATTCTCTTTCCGTATATATACGCAGACTGCGGAAAAAGATTGAAGACGATCCTGGGAACCCAACCCGTATTATAACGGTCCGGCGTTTGGGCTATAAATGGAACACGAATTGTTGAGGTGTCAAATGAGGATATTTGCAAATCAAAAAATCAAAGCCTTATTTTATAAAATTTTGATATGTATGCTGGCTCTTACCTTATTATCTGTGGCCTTCCTGGTTCTGAAACCAGAAAATGCAGCGCTTTATATATTGTTATCTTCTCTGGGCATGGGAATTATTATATTGGCTGTCTGCTATGGATATTTTAAAAAGCAGAACGAAATCATGGAAAATGCCGTGGAGCAAATTACGGACTATATCACTGGCAGCCGTGAGATTCGGATTGCATGTGATGAAGAAGGAGAATTGTACAGACTGTTCCATGAGGTGAATTCTCTGGCGGCCATCTTGAATGCGAGTGCAGAAAACGAGAGAAAATCAAAGCTTTTTTTGAAAAATACCATATCGGATATCTCTCATCAATTGAAAACGCCCCTTGCGGCGTTAAATATTTATAATGGGCTCCTAAAGGAAGAGGTGGCGGAGCTGCCAGAGCTTCGAGAACTCATACTGCTGTCGGAGAAGGAACTTGACCGGATTGAAATGCTGGTGCAGAATTTACTAAAGATTACGAAGCTGGACGCTGGCTCCATTGTGTTTGAGAAGGCTTTTGAAAATGTGGCGGATATGATGGGAGAGGTGGAGCTGCATTTTGCATACCGTGCGAAGCAGGAAGAAAAGGAACTGGTTTTGTCAGGGGAAGAACAAATCTTATTGCTTTGTGACCACGATTGGATGATAGAGGCGGTAGAAAACATTGTAAAGAACGCCTTTGACCATACAGGCAGCGGGGATTTCATCCGAATCGAGTGGAAGCAGTCTGTACCCATGATTCAGATTGTTATAAAAGACAACGGAAGCGGAATCCACCAGAAGGATCTGCATCATATCTTTAAGCGGTTTTACCGGAGCCGGTTTTCCAAAGACAAGCAGGGAGTAGGCCTTGGGCTTCCGCTTACAAAAATGATCGTTGAGGCACATAAAGGAACCATAGAAGTACACAGCGAATTGGGAATGGGCACTACATTTGTCCTGAACTTCTTAATTCCTACAAAATTGTAGGCTTACTGTAAGAGGGCTGTAGGGTTTTGATGCTATCCTTTTACTACGGTGAGGCATACGAAAGACAAAACAGTGTGCTGATCCGAAATATTTTGAAAGGGGTTCTTACCTATGAATTTATTAGAAGTCAATCATATATGTAAGACTTATGGCAGCGGTGAAACCGCTGTAAATGCACTGAAAGATGTCAGCTTTTCTGTTCCGAAAGGAGAATATGTAGCGATTGTCGGCGAATCCGGCTCCGGTAAAAGTACCCTTTTAAATATGCTGGGGGCACTTGACACGCCTACATCCGGCAAGGTGCGGATTGATGGCAAGGATATTTTTACGATGAAAGAAAAGGAGCTGACAGTCTTCCGCCGCCGGAATATCGGTTTTATTTTTCAGGGATTCAATTTGATTCCGGAGCTGACGGTTGAGCAGAATATGATTTTCCCGGTGCTGCTGGACTATCAGAAACCAAATAAAAAATATTTGGAGGAACTGCTTGAGGTGCTGAATCTGAAAGGACGCAGAAACCATCTGCCAAACCAGTTATCTGGCGGCCAGCAGCAGAGAGTGGCCATCGGCCGTGCGCTTATCACACGTCCGTCCTTGATCCTTGCAGACGAACCGACCGGAAATTTGGATTCTCAAAACAGCAGTGAGGTCATTGCGCTTCTGAAAGAAGCTTCCAAGATGTATGAGCAGACCATTATCATGATCACACATAATAACAGTATTGCACAGACCGCAGACCGGGTATTGCAGGTAATGGATGGTGTGCTAACGGATCTGGGGAGGTGTCGTGAATGAGAAGTTATCTTAGCCTTATTCCAATCTCCGCAAAGGTCCGCAGACGGCAGAACCGTATGACGCTTCTATGTATTATCTTTTCTGTGTTCATGGTTACGGCAGTATTTAGTATGGCGGAGATGGGCGCCAGAATGGAACAGGCAAGGCTATTGGAGAAACATGGCAGCCTGTCCTTTCAGGGGTTGTTCAGCAGTGAGATGGGGCAATCACTGATCCTGATAGCGGGAGTGTTATTCTTTCTGATTTTGATTGCAGGCGTATTGATGATTTCGAGCAGCATGAACAGCATTGTGGCTCAGAGAACAAAGTTCTTTGGAATGATGCGCTGTATCGGAATGAGCAGAGAACAAATTATTCGCTTTGTGAGACTGGAAGCTTTGAATTGGTGTAAAACAGCGGTTCCCATTGGTTTAGGACTTGGAATTGTCACTACCTGGGGACTGTGCGCAGCTTTGCGGTTTCTTGTTGGCGAAGAATTTTCCGAGATTCCTCTTTTCAGTGTCAGCATCATTGGGATTGTCAGCGGCATTATCGTTGGTGTGGTGACAGTATTATTTGCGGCGAGCTCCCCATCTAAACGGGCGGCAAAGGTGTCTCCTATTACAGCAGTTTCAGGTAATTCTGAAAATGGCAAAAAGGTACGTCGTTCCGTAAACACCCGGATTTCAAAAATTGAGACTGCGCTGGGGATTCACCATGCGGCTTCCGTGAAAAAAAACCTGATCCTGATGACGGGATCCTTTGCCCTCAGCATTATCCTGTTTTTAAGCTTTTCCGTTCTGATTGATTTTGTCAATCATTTGATGCCCCAATCCGCCGCAGCTGCTGATATAAGTATTTCAAGCAGTGATGGCGTTAATTCCATCAACAACAGTTTGGCGGACACGATCAGCAGCATGGAAGGCGTAAAACAAGTCTATGGCCGCAGGAGTGCCTTTGATATCCTCGCAGGATTAAATGGTGACACGACGCTTTCCGGCACAATTGACATGATTTCTTTCGATGATTTCGATCTGGAGTGTCTGGAAAAAGACGGTATGCTGCAGCGGGGCAGCAATTTGTCAGATGTTTATGGGAACAGCCATTATGCCCTTGCAACATGGGATCGAAGCTGTTCCTGGGAAATTGGAGATAAAATTCTGGTCGGGGATGAAGAACTTGAAATTGCCGGATTGCTAAAACATGATTTATTTAGCAGTGATGGTCTTACAGGTGGAAAGATGACCCTCATAATCTCCGGTGAAACCTTTGCTCGTTTGACGGGTGAAACCGACTATTCCCTTCTCATGGTACAGATGGAGCGTGATGCAACGGATACAAATGTTCAGGCGATTTCTGACACAGTAGGAAATGATTATCGTTTTAGCGATAAGCGCGATGAGCAGACAGGCGGAACATATCTGGCATTTGTTGCCTGTGTCTACGGCTTTCTGGCAATTATTACATTAGTTACGGTGCTGAACATTGTCAACAGTATTTCCATGAGCGTATCGGCAAGGATGAAGCAATATGGGGCAATGCGTGCGGTGGGAATGGATGATCGCCAGATTTCAAAGATGATTACTGCAGAAGCATTTACCTATGCTTTTTGGGGATGTGTAGTCGGGTGCGGGATTGGATTGCCTTTTAGCAAACTGCTGTACGATTTTCTCATTACGGAGCATTTCAGTTATGCAGTGTGGAGTTTCCCGGTATCTCTGGTGGCAATCATCATTTTGTTTGTTGTGCTTGCGACAGTTTTGGCAGTGCATGCTCCAACCAAAAGGATACGTAATATGAAAATCACAGAAACGATAAACGACTTGTAAAGGAGCGATGGTAAAACTATTTCCAAAGCCTTTCTGTTGACCTAAAATGCGTAAATACGCAAAAACATCCAGTAGCATCAAATTGTCACCACCACAAACATGTCCGTTTTTACAAGGGGATAGTAGTAGCGTTTCAAATTGATTACTGTCATGGGCTGACCTCCTAAAATGGCGAGAGGGACAAGCAGCTTGCTACTGCCTGTCCCTCTCGGTGATGGAGATTGTTCCCCTCACTTGGTTAGCCTGAAAATCGCGTTTCGTGGGGTCTGTTTTTGAAAAAATCTTGAAACTTTTTTCTGGCCGCCTCCACGGAATCCCTCACGGTGTACTTGGAGCAGCCGTCCAGCCGGGCGATCTGCTCATAGCTCAATCCGTCCAGCGCGTAGAGCAGGAACCGGCGGCGCTGTGTGGCGGTGCAGCTCTCCAACATGGAAAGCAGTTCGTCCAGCGTTTCCCTCCGGCAAACGTATTGCTCTGGCGTTTCTTGGTAGGTGCGGCCCTCGGCGGCGACTATGTACTCGTCAAACTCCCTTATGTCCCAATGCCGCCGCTGCTCATGGGATAGGTTTTCCTCCTTGTGGTCGGCCCGGTCAAGGAACTCATAGACCTCAACGCTGACTTCCACGGACAGGGCTTGTCCGTTTATTTTGATGATGACTTCCATCTGCCTTTCCTCCGTTTCGATTGGGTTTGGTGCGAATCGAAACGGGGGAGGCGGAGAGCGGCAACAGTGCCGAACATCGGGCCAACTTGACCCGAATTTTACCGTCTGAAAAAGAGAGGTTTCCGGCCCTCCTGCGCAGAATTTTTTTATTTTCTTGTAAACTGGAGGCCCGGTAAAAACAAAGGCTCTGAATTTCTGCAAATATCCCCGGCACTCGTCTGCAATCGCAGACGAACCGCAACGGAATAGCTCATGTATTGTCGCATAAAAAAAGGGCGCAAGTGATTGGCTTTTCACTTGCGCCCTGGTGGACGTTTTCGCTATTTTATTGTGGCTTGTCGCCCATGTAAGAGGCGCGTCAAAAGGGATATTTGCTCATTGCGGCCCTCCACTGGCCGCATAAAAATAGCGGCCTTGATTATTTCAAAGCCGCCGAAACTAATAAGGTGCGTGGAAATATAGTTGCTACACGACGGCTTTTTTTCTTTGCCGTCGTGCGGCAACTATTGAAGTTATTTTACATCTTTTATTAATTCTTCTACCGATATACCATATAGCTTTGCTAATGCAAACAAGTTTGAAGTACTTGGGTCGGATGTTCCATTTTCCCATTTTGATACTGCTTGTCTGCTGACCCCTATTGTTTCTGCCACAAACTCTTGTGTCATTTGACAATGGGTTCGGTGCGCTTTTAATGTTTCTCCGAGAGATTGACTCACGGCAGCTTTCTCTTTACGAACATTACTCGATTTCAGATATTTCAGGAAAGCACGAACAATGAGAACAAACAAAGTAACAAACACGCCGATAAAGATTACACCAACCAAAATAGACGTTATAGAAGATTTCATATGGGTACGCCTCCTTTCTTCTTTGTTATGGCTTTATTTTATCAAAATTGTCGTGTTGCAGCTACCAACTATTACGCAATTATAGGTTGCATTCGTGTTGCGGCACATTTTTACTCAAATAACAGCGCTTCGGGCTGATAGAATGCCTTTTTGTGGCTCTTTCCTCGGTAAGCTGCTAGTGAGGGCATACACACCATTGGCCATGTCCTCGGCTCGTAAAGCTGCTTTCTTGGCCTCCATCTGCCGCCGCTTCTCGGTCTTTATACTGTCCTCATACTCGCGTTGTTTTCCATTAGCTTTGCGGCGTAGATAGTTCTGGTGCAGTCTGTTCTTGCGTTCCTCTTTCTTCCGTAGGGCCGCCTGTTCCTCCGGGGTGAGGTTTACTTCTCCGAAGTGGGGAGGCACATATCGGCCCACAAAGTTAAAATAGATTTCAACCTCCTGCGTGGTTTCAATGCTGCCCTTGTTACCGCAAAATCTCCATGACTTGACCGACTTTGAGATAGTCACGCCCTAACCGGCTCATGTCCTTGATGATGATTGCCTCCACGCGCCGGCCTCGACTCCCTCCATCATGACCGTGAAGCCAGGCCGGTCAAACCGGGTGCCGGAAATGCCGTCGTCCGTGAAGTGGATAGGGTTAGGAAAATGATTCTGACGGGCGTATTCTTCCAGCATTTGCTTCTAGTGCTGTATGCTCATACTCTCGCCTTGCAGCTCGTCGTCGTGGCTTAAATGCTCGTACAATGGGGTAATTTTCTCGTTTCTCATATTCGCGTCCTCCTTGCATGAAAAATGCTCTAAGTGTTTTCAGTAACCATGAGAAAAACCATGATTAAGAAGTCACTTAGAGCATATATCACCACTTGAAAATCTAAAATAGATATGTTATACTACCTACATCAGTATCAGTAATTGCTTTCGAGCGATTAGAGTTTTTCCGGTTGCACAGTGTCTGAGAGTATATACTTTCAGGCACTTTTTTTGTTTCTTCTGCTTCTTTTCCAAGAAGCACAGAATGGGGAGTCCGGAGGCACAAGCCCTCCGCCCATCTGCTACAATTTCATATCAGGCCCTCGGGCAATAAAGGCACTCAGAGAATTTCGGTTCTTTGGGTGTTTTTTTTATATAGATCGGAGCTTTTACGGCTCCCCTAATCTTTGTTCCGGGGAGCCTTTCGGCATACCCGTGTATATAGATAAAACCACGCAGGAATGCAGAAAGGAAATGCCTATGATTCTTTATTTGGATGCCAGAACTACCGTCAAGGATCTGATGATTGACTATATTGAGGTGGAATTGGCAAACGGAGAAACCGCATCCCTTAATTGGGATGAAAGTGATATTGGGCGGGCTGACGACGGTTTCAGTGCCCGATACAAAGGGGTGTATTTTGGAGAGGTCTATGCCAATGGCAGACTGGAGCAGCTGCAGGATATGAAAATAACCGATATCGGTTTGTATTCTGAAAGCGATACTCCTCCCAATATCTGTATCACTTCGATGGAATTTGAAGACGATGGCAGACGATTGGCGTTTGAAGCTCCGATTTTACATGGAAACATTGTTTGTCAGAACGAAAGTGGTGAGGTGATCGCATGTTGAAAAGCGGAAAATATATCGCCGAACACGATAACGGAATATTTGACCGATACCGGATTGTTATGTCAGTAAAGGAAACGGAGAAGTCATATATTTTTGAATTGCTTGAGTATGTAAGCCGGTATAGTCCGGCACAGATGGACATGCTGTTCGACAAGAGTAAGCGGGTCCTGATTTCAAAATTCAAGGGCGGCCATGCAATGCGTATATGGAGTGACCATGACTTTACACTTTATCCATATCAAGCCGGGATTCCGTTTCATTTTGAACGGGTCAGTGAAGGCGGCAGTGCGGAAGGAAGTGGCGTCTATGGGTAAGAAAAAAACGTACAGAGGCGAGCTGGTTGATGAAATCAGGGGTCTGGGGCAGTCACAAGGGCTGAATCATGTCTTTACTACTTTTTTGGAGATTTCAGCAACCTGTATCTCTGCAGAGATGGATCCGTCAAACGCAGAAGAACGCGAGAAGCGATATGAGGAAATGACATCTGCTATGGATCCTAAAACCCTCAACTGCTATGCACATATGCTCGCTCTGCTGGCGTTTGCTATTCATGAGCATGAGGAGGATCCCTGCGATATTCTTGGCAGTATCTATCATGAGCTTCGCTTAAATAACGAGTGGAACGGACAGTATTTCACTCCCGATAATGTTTGCCGGATGATGGCGCAGCTTGTAAACCCAGTGGATGAGCGTCCTGAAGAGGAAGATCCCATCATGATCAACGAGCCTACTTGCGGTTCGGGTACGATGGTGATTGGTGCGGTATGGGCCATGAAGCAGAAAGATTTCGATTTTCGGCACAAGAGTTTTTTTGTTGCCCAGGATATTGACATCCGCTGTGTGTGGATGGCATATATCCAGCTCAGTCTGTATGGAATTCCGGCGGTGGTCATTCATGGCGACACCTTAGCAATGAAAGAATGGTCCCGATGGTACACTCCGTTGGCGTCTGTTCCTTTCATAAAAAGGGAATGCGCTGTCAATAGCACAGAGAAAGGGGCGGCGACAAGTGGATAGTACAGAAAAATCCTTGGACCATTTGACCTTTGCTGATCTGCGAGTCCATTACGGAACCGGACGTGCTTTTCTGATCAGACAGGAGTATAGAAGGAATGTTTACGGCTACCGAAAAGGCGTTAAGACAGATCTGGGAGACCTGGAGGAAAAAGATTGGATACAGCTGGCCACGGGTTTGATTCAAAAAAGTGGAGAGCAACAGCTGCAGAAAAATCTGTTGGAATGGGAGCAGGAGCATAATTATTGCAATAGTTCCCCCAAAGAGATGGAGATGACTGCACTGGAACTTCACATAGCTAGAATTTTTGATGATCCGCTCTGGGTGGCCTATATTCCGTTCAACCGCAAGTATCGGCCGGAGGTTCTGGAATCTGCCAGACTGGTATGGGTTCAAACAGAATGCTGTGAGATACCCGGGCAAATTACACAGGAGCAGCTGGATCAGTCTGCCGGAAACGCTTTAGGGATTACATGCCCGATATGCGGCCGGTGTTCCCAGTTTCAGGTCTGCACGCCCAAGGAGGTGAGCGGAAATGGATAAGCTGTTTATCATTGTAAAAGGCGGCAGGGTAGAAGAAATCTACAGCACAAAAACAGAAAATGAGCT
Organism: uncultured Lachnospiraceae bacterium; assembly: GCA_947039785.1. Lineage (GTDB taxonomy): Bacteria > Bacillota > Clostridia > Lachnospirales > Lachnospiraceae > JALFVM01. The sequence goes on from CAMQZX010000002.1 coordinate 13,425, forward strand.
GTATGCGGAAATTCTTGATTTTGACTCAATGGAACGGACGGAAGAGATGGAAAAAGATCTTCAGTTCCGGTATGAGGCGATTCGGGAACTGATGTACAGAATTGACTGAAAGGAGAATGCACATGAGTGCGAAATATAAAACAAACCATGAGCGTATGCTTGAGCTGATCGAGCAGCTCACAAAGGCAGATATTGCCTATTATCGGGATGATAATCCCATTATGACAGACCGGGATTACGATATCCTGATGGACGAATTGAAAGATATTGAGAGCCGAACCGGGGTGGTTTTTTCCGGTTCCCCGACCCAAAAGGTGTCTGGAGAAATATTGGAAAGCCTGGCCGAGGTACGCCACAGTAAACCTATGCTTTCAGCGGATAAAACAAAATCTGTTGAGGATCTGGTGAAGTTTGCTGCCAAACAGCCGGTGCTGATAAGCTGGAAAATGGACGGTCTTACACTGGTACTTCGTTATGAACACGGAGAACTGGTTCAGGCGATCACCCGCGGGCGTGAAGGGATCATTGGTGAGGATGTAACACATACGGTGCGAACGTTTCTCAATGTGCCTCTGACCATACCCACCAAAGATTCGTTTGAGGTCCGGGGTGAGGGCGTCATCTCTTGGGCAAACTTTGAGAAAATCAATTCCGGTCTGGAGGAGCCCTATACTCACCCGAGAAATCTCGCATCCGGCAGCACACGTAAGCTCGATGCCGGCGAAGCCAAAAAGCGATTGCTTGAGTTTTGGGCGTTTGAGCTTGTGAGCGATTATCTGGAGCCGGAGAGTAAGCTTGGTCAGCAGCAGTTTTTGACACATAACGGTTTTTCTGTTGTGCCCTATATCTATCTGGATGCGATTCACGATGAAACAATGGTTCGTGATGCAATTTCTGCTATGGATCCGAAGAAGTTCCCTTACCCGGTAGACGGAATTATCATGGAATATGATGATGTTGCCTATGGAAAAGGTCTGGGAGCCACAGGGCATCATGAAAACCGTTTGATTGCATTGAAGTGGGAAGATGAACTGTATGAAACCACATTCATTGGTCTGGATGTGGCAGTCACTCGCACTGGGATGGTCAGTCTGACAGGCATCTTTGAGCCGGTGTCTATTGACGGCACTCAAGTCAGCCGGGCGTATCTGCATAACTATGAGAATTATCTGGACCTTGCCTTGGGGCGTGGTGATAAAATCCGTGTGTATAAGGCGAACATGATCATTCCGCAGATTGCAGAGAACCTCAATAAGACCGGAACCTGCTGTGTTCCGCTCAATTGTCCCTGCTGTGGCAAGATGCTGAGTTTCCGGAAAAGCAGCGGCGGTATTCGCCAGCTGTTCTGTGAAAATCCGCATTGTTCTGCCAAACTGGTGCGAAAATTTGTCCACTTTTGTGAGAAAACGAGGATGAATATCGAGGGACTGTCGGAAAAAACTCTGGAGCAGTTTGTAAGTCATGGCTGGATTCGGACATTTGCAGATCTTTATGCGCTGGATCAATACCGTGATGAGATTATCCAGACGGAAGGCTTTGGGGAGAAATCCTTTGAGCGTCTGCAGGCATCCATTGAGAAAAGCCGCCATTGCACGTTGGCAAAATTTATTGCAGGCTTGGGTATTCCCATGGTGGGAAGGCATGCCGGGCATGATTTGGACAGCTATTTCCATGGATCGTGGGAAGCGTTTGAACAGGCGATTCAGGATGGCTTCGACTTCACACAGCTTCCTGATTTCGGCGAGACGATGCACAACAACATTTATACATGGTATGCGGATACAGAGGAAGAAAAACTCTGGCGCCCGCTGCTTGAAAAAATTGAATTTGAAAAGGAGAATTTTGATATGAATACAAATACAGCGAATCCTTTCTACGGCAAGACCGTAGTGGCAACCGGCAAACTGGAGAATTACACCCGTGACGGCATCCAGATGAAGCTGATGCAGCTGGGGGCAAAACCGGCAAGTTCGGTAACGAAAAAGACCGATTATCTGATTGTTGGTGAAAAGGCCGGCAGTAAGCTTACGAAAGCGCAGCAGCTCGGTATCAGAACACTGACGGAGGAAGAATTTGAAGCAATGCTGGCGTAAATTCGCCGGAATAACAGTGGCGGGGCAGATTTTCTGCTCCGCTTTTCACTTTTTTACAGAAAGGAAAAGAAGATGAATCCAAAATATCGTTGTCCTGCTTGCGGAGCAGAAAGCTTTGAGGTGACAGCTCACGTCACGCAGGACTGGAAGATCGACTGTAACGGAACCTTTCTGGAATCTCTAAATGAGTGCGTCGAGGTCACGCATTATCCTGATGAGAATGACATTTGGGATTGTGCCAATTGTGGCTTCAGCGCAGCGGGATGTGAGTTCCGAAATCAGTCTGAGGAGCAGAAAGGAGACAAAGAATATGAACCAACAAAAAAAGAATCTTGAAATCACTGGCAGGCTTATCTGTCCGCTGTCTGTTGGAACTGCAGCTTTTATCGCAGAAAATGGTGGGATACGCAGGACAAGTAATGTTCTTCGGATGGAGAGGATTTCTCCTGATGAGATCCGTTTTGAGACCTGTAATACCAACTACCGCCTGCATCTTATCTGGCAGGAGGTGACGGCATGAGCAGTGAAATTTTTTATGACAAGGCATTCATCCTTGTCGGGGAGAAATATATCCCCGTTGTAAATCATGGCTCGTCAAACTGCTTTGACTTTGATAGTCGGGGCCGTGAGATCCCGGAAAAGCATTGGTCGGTTCTGAACTACCCTCATACCGGGAGGATGCTGTTTACTGCAGAAGAAATGCAGGAGATAGCAGCCGTCCATGAGGAAGCCAATAGGAATAACCGGGGCGGGACACGCAAAAGCCGAAATCGGTCTTTTGAAGAAGGTGAGTTTGGGCGCTGGATCCTGGCAGGGATGAAATCGGCACATACCGTGGAGGACTACAGAAAACACGGGAATACCGTGACAGTAGTTGATTATGACCGTGACTATTGGCAAAGGCACTGTGTGTCTACGACAGAGGAATTGCTGGATAAGATCAAGGAGCTTTCAGGCCACAGCATTACAGTATCTTTCTGGGACGACCGCCATGTTACCCACCCGCCCATGCGGCGCAAGGGAACGCCCTTTGATTTCGGCACACTGCCGGAGTTTTATGTGCTGCGGGCAGCGCAGGGGTATTTTGTGAAGCGGAGCAGCCGAAAGATCTGGTTTGCAAGGTTTCAAAACCGTGTGGCAGAAGCCCGGGTCAACAAGATTATCAAAATGGTAAGACTGCTTGGAAATTGTTCCAATCCTGCCGTATATGCTTTTACGCAAGAGCAGGTACAGCAGATTTTTGCTACATTGCGGGATGAACTGGACAGAGCACAGAAGCGATATACCCGGTCTTACAAGAAAAGGTTTTCGCTGTCGGACGAACAGTATGCTTCCCTGCCGAAATATCCGACCATCGTACTGCCTCTGCCGGATGGAAGCAGTCTTAGGGCAGTTGCAATCGACGATGAGAATTTTCCTGCAATCAATGTTTACTGGGATACAGAAAAGCCGGAGATTGATGGGCCAATCTGTTTTGCAGAATACAATCCTGAACGCGGTCCCTGCCACGAGGTCTGCATTGGAGCTTATCAGTCTGACAAGGAAGACACAGTTTATTACAAGCCATATATGGCAGAAAGGGAATCAAATGAGTAATTACATATACTGCCGCACACTCAAACTGGACTGGAAAGAAGTGTCCAGACTGATCGCAGAATGTGCAGGCAAAATTTTAGACAGAACCATTCATGGCACAGCGGGTTATGAGGATGATCATTACTGGGGCTTTCAGGCGACCACTGGTCGTTTTACCATTGCCGAAATAGACAAGCTTATCCGGTTTGTAAATGGGGATGAGGAGATGCAACAAGAAGCAATTCCTCAGGATTCAGATAAATCAGCCGCAATCGGAGAGAGTTTGTCCCGTGCTCTGTTGGAAAAAGCTTTAAGACTGTCATGGTGCCATGAGAGTACCACGGAATTGGCTCTTTGGCTGGTCAACGTCCGGGAAAAACGGCCGGCAGTCTATAAACGGATTGTTGAGATCAGCCCGCATGATATTTGCTTGGATAATCTTAGGAGCAAAAGTGAATTGATTGCTTATCTCCACGAAAACGGTCCAACGCATTCCACGCTGATGGATTTCTGCGCGGATTACAGGGAGCGGTATCACAACGAACTCTGCTGGAACTATCCAATCTCTGATGGGCTGCATCTTGGCACGTTTTTCGTTCTCGTAAAGGAAGGCGTTCTGGCTCTTCCTTATGACGATGCAGATAAGGTGGACTATGAGCTGCTTTGTCTGGACGATGCCAAAATGTGTGACAGAGAATCTATGGAGAATCTCATAACGGAGTGGGATAGCTTCGACCGGGATTTACGCTTTGCCATGCGGGGGATGAGGGCGTTTTACCGCAGAGAGGAGGAGCATCATGGATCAGAAAATTGACTGGCTCATCCATCTGGTGGCCAATGGCGCCTGCGATGAATGTGGTGAGGTAGAAACAGACTTTTTGCCCTATATGTGCAATGCCCACACCCACGGGCTGGAACGCTATAGGCACTTGGATCTCCAAATGGTACTTTTTTTGCCGACGGAGGAGATTGGACGAATCCTCAATACTTTGGGGCTAAGAGTTCAGTCTGGAGAACGCTTCCGGTCTGGAGATATGGTTTCCGGAATTTATGAAGACTGCGATGTACGCCTGGATGAGTATGAAGAAACCGGGCGCAAGGTTTTACGGGTCATCATACCGGATGCGAACAATATCTTCCCAGGGGAAGGAGATTGTATGCTCCCATACTGTCTGCAGCTCTTGAAGACAGATGAGCTCTGCGTAGAAAGGGGGATACCATCATGAAAATCACGTTGTATCAAATCATCCCGGAACCGAAAAACAGATACTTGATATTCAGCGATCTGAGAAGCATCCGGGCGGCAAGTGGCGGACATGTCCCGGCTGAGATTTACGAAGCAGTATTCAGCGGGGATCTGGACATCGCTGTGTCTCGGAATGCCAAAAACAAAATGGATCAAGAACTTGCCGAACTGGAAGCGGTATATGTACGTTTTAATGTATCGCATCCGGAAGGCTTCCGTGGACGGTCCATGACCATGTCGGATGTAGTCGAGGTCATCCGTTCCGAAAAGGAAAGCAGGTTTTTCTTCTGCGACCGGTTCGGATTTGAGGAGATTGCGTTTGAAAAGGAAAAAGCTGATTTTGGGCGCCTGTAGGGCGCAGAAAGGATACAATCATGAAGAAACTGATATTGAACTATAAAGGGCGCGACAGCTGGGACAGACCGGTTTATGAATCGGAAGGCCGACTGTATGTGGATGTGGATCCACGCAAAGGCTGGAAACCGAATATCTGTACGAAGTACAATAATGAGTTTGATGGAGAGCCGGATACGCCGATTGCCGAAGATACCGTTGTGGAGTTTGTTCCGTGTCGGGATATCTGGTAAGCGAGGAGGACGTATGAAAGAATTCATGACAAAAATGGTTCCTGTCAATCTGTCAGACCGATTTCCATTCAAATGCAGGATGTGCGGCGCTTGCTGCCGGCATGTCAGGGAAAGTGTGCCGCTGGAGAGCCTGGATGCTTTTCGGCTTGCCAAACATCTGAGGGACAAAGGTGAAAATGTGAGCTGTGTGGAAGATGTGCTTGCTGCCTACGCAGAGCCTGTCTTACTTAGTGAAAACGGGTATACGGTATTTATGCTGAAAACGGTTGGAGCGGATGATGCGTGCATTTTTCTGAAAGATAATCGGTGTACGATTCATTCTGTTCATCCGCGGGCATGCCGTACATATCCCATTGCTGTCGGACCATATGAACTTGGCGGGTATGAACAGTATCTCAGTATGGAGCAGCCACATCACTATTCGGGTCCGCAGATGTCTGTGAAAAAATGGATTCAAAAGCGCTGTAGTAAACAGGATTTTGAATTTTTGAACACGGATATTGGTTCAGCACAGGAGATAGAAAAATTACTGAAGAAGATTCCTGAGCATAACCGGACAAGGGCCGTGATGATGTTCCTTTTCTACAAGTATTCGGATTACGATCTGGATAAGTCTTTCCTTCCACAGTTTAAAAACAATAACGATAAGCTGCTGGAGGTTCTGCGCAAAATGGCGGATGACAAAGACAACTAAATTTTCAAGTCAGTATGACACAACAACAAGGCGTCGGAATCCGGTGCCTTAATTATTTTTAGGAGGAAATACCATGGATGAAAGATTAAAAAATATCGTAGACAATTTTGAGGCAATGAAAATCGGTGTGGATGAGCCGTTTCCGTTTCATTGCACCATGTGCGGCAAATGCTGCATCAATCGGGAGGATATCCTTTTGACGCCGCGAGATATCTATAACATGGCAAAGGAGCTTGGGATAACGACTAAAGAGCTGTTTGAAACCTATTGTGAGACTTATATTGGCTGCGACTCCCGTGTGCCTATAGTCAGATTGAAGCCTCGTGGCTCCATAAGAAGATGTCCGTTGATGAAAGACAGAAAATGCTCTGTCCATAAGGCAAAACCGGCGGTATGCGCTCTGTTTCCGATAGGAAGATGCCTGATGTTTGAAAAGGATTCAAATCCTTCAGAGAAAATTTCAGCAAGCCAGATACAGTATATTTTTACTAATCCTGGGTGCGGTGATAATGCTGAAACCCATACGGTGCGGGAATGGCTTGGAGAGTTTGGAATGTCACTGGAGGATGAGTTTTTTGTCAAGTGGCAGCAGGCAATCATGGAATTCGGGCAGTTTTTCCGTGAAGCGGAAAAGACGGCCAGTGGGCGTATCATGGAGCTGTCATGGACAGCGGCTTTTGTCGGCTTATATCTGCATTATGAAACTGATCAGGAATTTCTGCCGCAGTTTGAAAAGAATGTCCGGGAAATCACCGCACTGCTGCAGATGGCGCCCATAAAGGAAGGCGGTAGAGCAAATGAATGAGGATCGTAACCAGCATCAGATTATCCGAAAGGATGCTCGCAACTGCTTTGTGGAGAGCCTGAATGACGCTTTTGAGATTGGGAGAATCCATCTTGCTTTTGCGACCTACGATCTGAGCCGTCCGATTGGACAACGGCAGACAAACAACATCCATATTTACATTGCGGTGGACGAGTTTCTGGAATTATGCCGCAAGCTGGAAGGCGGGGAACTTCGTTATCTGCTGAAGAATAAGAAGACAAGCGGGGATAAAACACCGCTTTATCAGTGCCTGGGTGGCACTTCTGCCGAAAAGCTTGCAAAATACGGGCGTTCTCGGGCAGATGGAAAAAGCCTGTCCAGAACAGCACAGCTATTGGCAGGAAGCAAATCGGATTTCTTGTTTGTAGCGGACAGCGGGCCTGGTGAAACAGATCAGAAAGGTTTAATCGTTCCCAAGTTCGGAAGCAAGCCGGAAAATCATGTGGCAGTCAGTATGACATTTGAAACATTCAGTGAACTGCTGCTTACGACAAGACTGCACTATTCAGCATGGCTGGGTGCATGGTATGCAAACCAATATCATCCGGGCAGCCAGCGAACAGCACAGGCACAGGAAAACCCGCAGTATCAGGAGAATCAGGGAGAAGCAGAATACGCTTCTGATCCAATGTTCTAAAGTAGAATGAAAAAGCGGTGCAGTCTGCTGATTGCACCGTTTTTTTGCGCCTTGAGGGGCCTGTTTCAATGGACTGAATCCGAGCCAGATGCAAAGATACAGAATCAGTGGACTTGTGAGTTGAACCATTTGTCGGCGTTGGCATATTTGCGAATACAAAGAAATTTTGCTATAATAAACCCTCCACTTTAACACCATACTTTTTATATATGGTATGCTTAACAGAACGGAGGTGGTTACAAATGAATACATATACTACTTCGGAAGTAGCAAAGATTATAGGCATACATCCGAATACTGTACGGCTTTATGAAGAATGGGAATTGATACCAAAGGCAGAACGTAAAGCAAACGGTTATCGTGTATTTACCTATTTTCATATCGAACAGTTTCGGCTTGCCCGTACCGCATTTCAAATAGAGGTCCTTCAGAACGGACTGAGAAAAAAGATTGTGGAAACGGTTAAGGTTTCAGCAAAGAAAGACTTTGATCAAGCACTTGTTTTGGCAAATGAATATCTGAGTCAGATACAAAAGGAAGTAAGAAATGCGGAAGAAGCCATTGCTATAACACGGCAGATTTTAGAGGGAAGAGCAATATCCGAAACACCGCCGCTTTGCTTGAAACGTAAAGAAGTTTCGGAATATCTGAATATTTCCATGGATACACTCCGAAATTGGGAACTAAACGGGCTGATGCGAATAAAACGTAAACAAAATGGCTATCGCTATTACACAGACGAAGACATAAAGCGATTAAAAATAATAAGATCACTTCGGTGTGCCAATTATTCATTGGAAGCAATCCTGCGTATGCTCCATGCGCTCTCAGACGACCCTCATACCAATATAAAACGGGTACTTAATACTCCAAAAGACGATACGGATATTATATCCGTATGCGACAGACTGATTATCTCATTGCAAAAGGCAGCGGAAAATGCCAAGAAAATGATAGGCATTCTTAATGATATGAAAAGTATATTTTCCTAACCCTCCACCTTTACACCAACCTTTTTTGAACTGCTAAAATAATGTAGTAAAAACGAAAAAGGAGGACAGGTTGATGGAAGAAATCATCAGCGTAAAACAACTTTCAAAATCTTATGGCAGATTGAATGCCGTGCAGGGCTTGGATTTGTCAGTAACACAAGGTTCGGTCTTCGGGCTGCTTGGGGCAAACGGTGCAGGAAAAAGCACCACAATCGAATGTATGTTAGGCACAAGAAAACCCGATGCAGGTACGGTTTCCATTTTAGGGATGGCCCCACTCCTGCAAAGAAAACAGCTTTTTGAAAATGTCGGTGTTCAATTCCAGGAAGCGAATTATCAAGATAAAGTGACGGTTTCCGAATTGTGCGAAGTAACACAGTCGCTCTATAAGAATGCTGCAGATTATGGGGAACTTCTGAAACAGTTTGGCATCTTTGATAAAGCAAAAAGTATGGTAAAGGAGCTTTCAGGAGGACAGCGGCAAAAGCTGTTTATTGTTTTGGCTTTGATACCGCAGCCTAAAGTTGTTTTTCTGGACGAGCTGACCACGGGGCTTGACGCAAAAGCCAGACGAGAGGTATGGAAAATCTTATCTGACCTCAAAGAAAAAGGACTGACCATTTTTCTGACCTCGCATTTTATGGATGAGGTAGAAGCATTATGCGACACAATCTGCATACTAAAAAAGGGGAAAGCCGTCTTTTATGGAACAGTAGAAGAAGCCATTGCAGGCAGTCCTTATGACAAATTTGAAGATGCGTACTTATGGTATTCTGACGAGGGGGTAAGCGAAAATGAGAACATTTAAAACAATGCTGAAAAACGAAATGAAACTGTCCCTGAGGGATATGAACATGGTCATATTTGCAATCTGTATTCCACTCGTGGTTTTGATTATACTTGGCGTTATTTACGGCGACAAACCAGCTTTTGAAGGTGCAGAGTACACATTTCTCGATCAGTCCTTTGGAGCGTTGTCAACGATTGCGATTTGTGCAGGCGGCGTTATGGGGTTGCCTCTTGTGGTATCCGATTACCGAAGCAGAAAGATATTGAAACGCTTTAAGGTCACTCCTGTCAGCCCCGTAATGATTTTAACGGTGCAGGTGGTGATTTACATAATTTATTCCGTTGCATCGCTTGCATTGCTCTATATAGTATCAACGCTCTTTTTTGGCTTCCACCTGCTTGGTTCTCTGCCTGCTTTCCTTGGCGGATATATATTGGTAATGCTCTCCATATTCAGCATCGGAATGATGGTTGGGGGAATATCTCCCAACTCTCAGACAGCGAGCGTAATTGCAAGCCTGCTCTATTTCCCAATGCTTATTTTTTCTGGAGCAACCCTGCCGTATGAGGAAATGCCGAGTGCATTGCAAAAGATAGCGGATATTCTGCCTTTGACACAGGGGATAAAGATTTTGAAAGCTGCTTCGTTAGGACTTCCGATTGAGAATATTTTTGTTCCTCTTATTGTCATGGCGGTACTTGCTGTCATTTGTATCGGCGTATCCTTTCGCTTTTTCAGATGGGAGTAACAAGTAATATGGAATGGCTATTATTCTCTCTTTGTGGGAGCAAAACCCGTAATAGGATTATAGAAGACACGATGTCTGCCTGCCCGCTAAACGCCTCCTCTGGGAAAATTTTTGAAATGATTTTCAGGGTATAGAGCAGGCCGCAGAAAACAACAAATTTCGCCCGGCAGGTCTTAGGCCAACCGGGCGAATATAGAAGTATTATGAAGTTGATTTACATGGTATAATACATACTCGGTAAATGTGGCATGAAAAAAGGGCTGCTGTAGGCTACCTTTATTTTGTTTGGGGGCATGAAAATCCCGCCACCACAACAACGGTTTTTCTATTACCCGTTTTGCAGCTGTGTCATACCCTTTGTTTCATAATAATCGGTTCTCGTCATACCATATAAATAGTAATCGCAATAGGTATTCACCATTTTACCGTCGCGGATATGTCCCTCACACTTAAACCCTGCTTTTTCCAGTGTTTTATATGACGCGATATTTAGAACATGGACATCAGCCCATAATCGTTGCAATTCTGTTTTTTCAAAACAGAAAATCACTACTTCAGTTAATGCTTCTGCCATAAGCCCATTTCCTTGATAAATCGGGGAAAGCCGGAACGCCACCTTTGCCATACGATCATTTTCAATGAGATATACCCACATCTCACCAATTACTTTATTGTCCTTTTTATAAACAATTCCCCAATGAAAGCTCTTTGTAGGTCATTCCTTTTTTTGAAATAACAATTCCGGGTTTAAGTCACTTTTTCCGGGACGTTTCCCCCAATATTGATACAACGATTTGTCGCCCAACCATTCTTTTAAATCATCAATATCATCATACTGCAAAGGACGTAATAGGAGCCTTTCTGTATCAAGTATCGGTTTGTTCTGAATATAATCTTGTAGTTTCATAAAGACCCCTTAGAAATTGAATACTTGTTCCCAATTAAAGCAGCCGGATGCTTCTGTGCTTCTCGGCCATTCGCTGCACCATACGGGAACGCCGGGGGTCTCCACTCTGTCAAAACTCGGCGTATATGGCTTTATATCCAATACGGGAGTGTTGTCGTTCGCGTCAATAAAAGTAAGCCGAATAATTCCGCTGTTAAGATCAATACTGATAATTTCTGATGTTGTTAAAGCAATAGGGTTAGGACGGGCGGGCGATCTTGTGGCGAAAACGCCCATTACTGCTGGTGCATTTTTATAGGGCTGTTCGGTTTGTAATATCTTTCTGTCTGATTGATTATCACAATCGCTGAACCACCACACTACATTGATATGACTAAATCCTTCCAATGCTTGCAGTCCAGGAATATATTCCGGCTCTAATTCTATAAATGCTCCGTTGTGATCATTCTTTACCTTTCCAATAGGTTTTAATTGATAATCGTTCATATCGTACCTCCTGTTTTTCGTTGTGAGTTCAGTATAATACCTCACATCATGTGAGATACAAGAGGGAAAATAAAAATGCCCTGCATTTTTGCAGGACATTACTACCTTAATTCCAAAGGTATTTGTATTTCAGTCAGGTACTTTGCCGGATTACTTTCATTCCATGCCCCTCTATGTACAATTTGGCGCATAGGATTGGACATTCGATATTCACTGTTTTTTTGCAGCCATTCAGCAAAAGCAATATACGCTCCTTTGATATTTGAAAAATCACCATACACCATCGTACAGGCCATAACAGGTACAGGCTCAATAGTACGGAAACAGAATGGAGCAATATTTTTACACGATTTATTTACAGGAACGCATAACTCAATATCTACATTTTGTTCTTTATACTCTGTGTCGTGATAAACGGAAAATGTATGATTGGACATTTCTATTTTCTGCTCTTTGGCAAAAGCAGAAAGTTCATTCCATAAATCACCCTCGGAGTAATATGTAGGAACAACTCTTCGCAAAGATAACACTTGATACTCTGGTATCGCCTTAATGGAAATATTGTAATGAAGTTCCCCTTTGTTTTCTTGTATCTCGTTTTTTTCTATCGCAATTTTCCGTATTTTCTCCTGCTCGTTTTGTATAGTCTGCTCGATTTCTAATCGTTTTTTTTCAAGGGTTTCAAGAAGTAAACGATCATTCATTTCAAGCGCAAGTGCAATTTCAGAAACAAGAAAGCCACTGTCACGCAAATACAATATTCTGTTCAGACGGGGGATTTGAGTTACAGAGTACATTCGGTGTCCCGTCCATTTATCGACTTCTGCTGGTTTCAACAGCCCCACTTCATCATAATATCGAAGCATACGAATAGATACTTGTGTCAGCTTTGAAAATTCACCTATTCTAAACATCTTATCACCTCTTGTATATCATTATACTTGAAGTTTTTTACACTTCAAGCAGATTTGGCACATATCCATAACGGAGAAACGGCATAGCCCCAAAAGCCGCGCCGTTTTCCGAAAACAATTCTTTATGCTGTTTCCCCAAAAAAATGTTTTGAAACCAAAATACTTGTTTTCCCATAACGACACACAGGGCACAGTATCAGAAGAATCAGAATATACTTCGGATCCGATGTTCTAAAATTAAGAATAAAAAAGCGATGCAGTCTGCATCGTTTTTTTGCCACAAATAGATTTTATTTTAGCTTTATCTCGTTTGTATCACTAACCAACCATTCCATTGAAACATGCAAGGCAATCTTCAATGTTTGCCATATGGCACCTCCCACCTACATTGTATATTTCATACTCTGCCCGTGGAATGTTGCTATATGCGTCAAACCTACATTTTATTATTCCTCATGCCTCTTGAAAAGAAAAAAATAATACGTTATCGTTAGTTTACCAAAGTTCGCAGAAACGGCGAGGAATAAAATTGCTATTTGCTGTATGCTATATGTAAGGAGGTCAAAGACATGGAATGGTTAAATAGTCTAAGTAAGGCCATTGAATATATCGAAAATCACTTAGAGCAGGAAATATCGTTTGACGAAGCGGCCCGGATTGCGAGCTGTTCAACCTATTACTTTCAGCGGATTTTCTCTTATGTCGCCGGTATATCGTTGGCAGAATATATCCGCAGGCGCAGAATGACGCAAGCTGCCTTTGAATTACAGCGAACAGATAAAAAAGTTTTGGAGATTGCCTTAAAATATGGGTATGCCTCCCCGACTTCTTTTAACAGAGCGTTTCAGTCCGTACATGGGATTTCCCCTGTTGCAGCCAAACAAAAAGGGGCTGTTCTAAACGCTTACCCGCCAATCCGATTTTCCGTAAAAGTTTCAGGAGGGAGTGCAATGTCCTACCACATTATTGAGAAGCCTGCTTTTCATATCGTAGGTATCCGTATGAATTTGGTTGACGATATGGAAGAAAATCAGAAAAACGTTCCTCTTTTTTGGGAACAAGCGTTGAATGACAGGCGCTTTTCCGAACTGTGCGAATTAAACAATGCTGCGCCAAATGGGATTTTAGGTATCAGCGTATATGAAAATCCCGAAAATATCTTTTATTATATTGCAACGTCCAGCACCAATAAGGCACCTGATGGAATATGCGAATATGAAATTCCCGCCTCTACATGGGTTGTTTTTGAAAACGATGGATATTTCAAAGAGAATGTCCAATCAGTCTTTAGAAGACTTTATACGGAATGGCTGCCTTTTTCGGGGTACGAGTATGCCGGTCTGCCGGACATTGAAGTATATCCTATCCAAAACAAAACAGTCCAGTCCGGCCATTCCGAAGTATGGATTGCTATAAGAAAAGAAAAGGAGAATGAAAATGGAGTATCAAATTGAGATCAGAGAAATAGAGCCTGTGCGCGTGGCTTACATCAAATTCAAAGGGTTTGCCCCGGAAGCAAACAAAGTGTTTCCAAATGTATTCAAATCTATTCGAGGGCAATCAAACGGAGCGCCGTTCTTCTGTTATTTGTCAATGAACCAGGAGACCAAAATGGGCGATATGGAACTCTGTGTGCCGACGGAAGCCACTCCTGCGGGAAATGGAATTGAAGTAAAGGAAATACCCCGGATAAAGGCCGTGTGTGTAACACATATTGGTTCCTATGAAACGCTCACATCTGCTTATGCTGCGATTGACAGCTATGCGGCAGAAAACCGTTTGAAGCTGTGTCCGCCTTTCCGGGAAGTTTTCATTAAAGGCCCTGGAATGTTTTTGAAAGGAAATCCAGACAAATATATCACGGAAATACAATTTCCCATCCAGGAGAACTAAGTGCCATGTATGCTATTGAAGTCAATAAAGTGGTTAAAAAATATAAAAATGGTGTGCAGGCGTTAGATCGGTTAAGCCTATCTGTTCAGAAAGGGCAAATCTTTTCCCTGCTGGGTCAGAACGGGGCGGGCAAATCAACACTCATTCGTATTTTGACAACATATTTGCAGCCAACAGCCGGTGAAGTTACTATGCTCGGAAAGGATATTTATAGCGAAGCAGCAGCTATCCGTTCTGAAATTGCCTGTGTTTCACAGCATATTTCCATTGACACGCACCTTTCTTTAGAGGAAAACATGATATTTCAAAGCCGTTTATATAAAATCCCGAAAGCTGCCGCACAGAAGCGAATGGAGAAGCTGATCGCAGATTTTGATTTAAGCAAATATCGGAAATATCCTGTATCTTCTTACTCTGGCGGTGTGAAACGCCGACTGGATATTGCATTAAACATGATGTCAAATCCGCACATTTTGTTTTTGGATGAACCTACGGTTGGCATGGATATTCAGTCACGCATGGCTATGTGGGATATGATGAGAAAAATCCGGGATGATTTTGGAACGACAATTTTTCTCACAACCCACTATTTGGAGGAAGCAGATCAGCTAAGTGACGCAATCTGCATTATGAAAGGGGGAAAGGAAGCCATACAGGGCAGTCCAGACACCTTAAAGTCCATACTTCGTCAATCTGTTATTCAGGTGAAGTTTGCGGACAGCAAGGACGCACAAAAATATCTCCCCCTTTTGCAGCAGCACCAGCCCGCTCAAACATTCTCTATACGGAACGCCTCTGTACTCTGTAATTCCAGTGATGAACATCCCAGCATGGCCGATTTGATGTCTTTCCTTTTGGAATATCACATTCCATTGTTAGGAATTGAAATCTTGCAGCCCACATTGGAAGATGTTTTTCTGCGTTTGACACAGGACGGACGGGAGGGATGTGCATGAGTGTTTTTACTATTTTGTATCGGAATATCAAATGGCGCTTTCACAATTCCTTTACCATTATTGTGACGATTTTGCAGCCACTCCTTTGGTTAGTGCTTTACAGTGCGGTTGCTTCTCAAACAATGCAGGGAACAGGGATTGTCAATTATACAGGCTTTATCCTGCCCGGTCTTATTATATTGGTGAGCTTTTCCGCTTGCAGCAGCGGAGGAATTATGAACTACATGATGAAAGCAGACGGCAGCTTTTACCGCATTTTGATTGCGCCGGTAAGACGGACATCCATTGTTTTAGGGCAGCTTTTAGAGGCGGTGCTATGCACATTTCTTGAAGTTTTCATTATGGGAGCTATCAGCCTTTTGTTCTCCGTAGAAATTGCCGCTGACATTGGAGCAATTTTGCTGGCTATACTACTGGTGTTTTTAGGGGCTTTCTTTATATCAGGGATGGCGTATGGAATTAGCCTTATTCTCCCGAATGAAGTCGTTTATGAAACAGTAATGAACGCAATCGTACTGCCTCTATTTTTCCTTAGTACCGCACTGTTTCCGGCAGGAGGAATGGATGGGATTTTAGGCGTTATCGTCAATCTAAACCCTTTTACTCATATCATCAATGCTTTACGTTCTTTATTGCTGAACGGAACACTTGCAACTAGGGAACTGCTTTTCGTGTTTATTCTCTATTTGGTAATGGGAGGTATCAGTTTTAGCTGGGCGCTACACCGCTTAAACCGTGAAACAGCCCTATAAATGATCGTGATAAATGCTTGCTGCCGGATGACGGCAAAAGAAAAAAAGCCGTCGTGCAGCAGCTCTTTTGACACGCCTGTTCTATCAGCGGCGGCTTTGAATAAATCAAGGCCGCCGTTCTTTTGCCCTCCACACAGAATGACGACGCCCTGACGATAGGTACACAGTCAAAAAAAGTCTGACCCTGGTGACGGGGACAAGCGGCCACGAGTATGCACTATACCATGTAAATCAACTTCATAACACTTCTATATTTGCCCGGTTGGTCTATGACCTGCGATGCAGTCTGCTGATTGCATCGTTTTTTCGCTGCTGATAGATTTTATTTTAGCTTTATCTCGTCTGTATCACTAACCAGCCATTCCATTGAAACATGCAAGGCTTTTGCCAACATATGCAGCTCTGCATCGCAGACATGTCGCTGGTTCTTCTCTATACGCGATATGATCAGAGGCGTCATATCCTCCATGCCCATAAACTGAATCCTTTGGGCAAGCTCCTCTTGTGTAATCGGAGGCTTTTGCAGTGCGCGGCCCAATCTTACTTTATCAGAGCATATATTTCCTTTTATTGTAAACATGCTTCTACCCATTCAAAAATCTCCATTTTCTCTGTCTTATTTAGATATTTTTTATCGTGTCTATTGATTTTATACTGAAACAAGATATAATGTTGGATAGGGTGGATATTTATTATCTTGTTTAGATGGAAATATGCTTTTTTTATGATTGTCTGCGACCAATGCGGTTCATGCTTTGATAATGGCCATATAGTGAGGATTGCGTAGTGAAGAACTTCTTTGGCGTGGTATGGCAGATAAAATGGCACAAAAGTGGCATAGGAAATGCCGATGACATGGAAAAGAAAATCTGTTATACTTATATCGTCTACAAGTGGGTTCTCAGGAATCTGCTTGTTTTTTTATTTTCAGGAAAGGAGTTCGATACTATGAAATACTGTCCATATTGCGGCGGAGAACTTGCAAATCCGGCAGCATCTTTTTGTACGGAATGCGGGGAATCGTTATCCTCTGCGGTTCCGGAGGAAGCGCCGGTTGCCGAAGCGCACCGGGAGAAGAAAAAGAGTAGCAAGAAACATGTAAAGAAAAGAAGATATTCAGGTAAAACAAAAAGACCAGCTGTTCCTGTGAAAGCTGGTGAGGCATCTGAGCCGGTAAGAGAAGATGATTATGACGGCTATTATGATGATGTCCGTCCCTTTGATGAAGGGGGAGGGCGTGAGGAGATTGACAAGGCGCTGGTTAAAAAGATTATATTGGTGGTGGTCTGTGTTCTCTTAATTGCCGGAGCTTGTGTTGCACTTATGTACTTGATATAAACAGCGTAATAAAATGTTGTAAATCACCTTATCCAATCGTGTAATGTAATTGAAAGGTCAAAGAGGTGATGAACATGATTTATTTGTCCAAAGGGATTGTAAAAGAAAACTCCACGGAACATCTTCTCCGAGTGGCGAGATGTGGTCAGGAATATAGTTTATCCGGAGAACAGGCGGCATTGTGGCTGAACGGGAGGTTTGGTTTTTCCGAAGCGAAAACAGAATCGGAGAAACGGACGCTGAAGCATTTGGCAAGAATGGGTCTGGCAGAAACGGGAGCAGAAAATACTGATGTGGCAAGATACAGAATCCTCACACAGTGCGTTTGCTGCCCGGCGGTCAATGCAAAACCGGAAATTTTTTTGAGCCACGCAGAAAAGGAAGCATTAACCTGGCTTCGGAATGCCGGACTTCGGCTGACGGTAGCAGAACTTATCTATCTTAGAGAGCATAAGATCAGGCCTGAACCTCGATATCTCCATTCTGAAAACCGGCAGGCGTTGGTGGAGGCGATCTACACAAAGAATACCATCGCAGATAATTGTCTGGAGCAGATCATGGAATGCGCAGAATGCAGGGATGAAACCATGAGGATATTGCTCGGCCTGCTGAAGAAAAAGAAACTAATCGTATTGTGAGGTGAAGCAGATGAAGGAGAGATTTTATGAGTTGCCAGCACCTTTACAAAAGCAGATTGCCATAAGAATTGTAGGGGGTGCTGTTTTCCTGCTGTTGTTTGTTATCATCTTGCTTGGTTTCCGGGATTTCTATTTTAGTTTACCCTGCCTGCTGTTGTCCGGGTTTCTGCTTATAAATGGGATTCGACTATGCTATAATAGCTTTGCTGGCAACTATATGTGCATCCAGGGAACCTGCGAGAAAATTGAAACGGTCGGGCTCCGAAAAAGAACCAAGGGGATCTGGGTTCAACTGGAGGGAAACGTAGTGAAAATTCCTATTCGGCAAAGAATGAAGGTGCTCTCTATTGGCGATACTGTTATTATATACTTATCAGACAAAACCCCGGTATATGAGCATGAGGGCAATTATATGATATGCAGCTACTATGCACTGGGAATAGAAAAGAGAGGTAATTAAAATGGAAGCAGATAAGGAGATGTTGAATCGGCTCTTGAACGAAATACAGGAGTTGGTCAAGGAAAACGAAAATGAAGACGGCACCTACCGATTTGACTTGCTGAAGGCAGTCATTGCTTTGGATTTCGCAAAAACGGAGATCGAAAAGGCTATTTTTAAGTGATTTTTCAGATGGATTGACTATTGAAGCTGCATATGCTATAATACTTGTATCAGTTTCAAGATTTCCAAAGAGAAATCACGAGTATCCGAGTTTTCAAAGTGTCAATTAGCACAATTGTGCTGGTTGGCACTTTTTTTGTTTCTTTTGGTTTCTACCTGTAAAGCAGGTTTGAAATAAATTATTTTTATAGCAGGTAACCCCTGCGAGAAAGGAGATTTCCATGTTAAAAGTTTTTGCAACACAAGTCGTCGTATCCAAAGGTTATGACAACACGCCAGCTCTTCGCTTTTCTGAGAATGGTGATTCTGTGAGGTTCCGAATCGGCAAGAAGGTCTATGACCCTCATGCTGAAAACGACAGTCGCTGGATCAACCTTCCGGTCAAAGCGTTTAACGGCGTATGCGAGCGCATCAAGAAGATGCAGCTGAAAGAGGGTTCCTTTGTGAATCTGATTGGCAGGCTGGACGAAGATTCCTGGGAAGATAAGGATACCAAAGAAACCAGAAAAATGATGGTTATTATTCTGGATGACATTGAGTATGCTTCCGGTGGAGGCAAGTCCAAGGAAAACCAGGCAGCTGCAGGACAGCAGAATGCGGCTCCCCAGAATACTGCTCCGCAAAATGCTGCTTCAGCTCCTGCGACAGGCGCTGAAGCATCCGGAAATTTTACCGGGTATGAAGCATTTGGTGGCGGATCATTCTTTGATGAGAATTGATTGGAGCAACAATTTAATCCGGCGTATTAAGGCGCACATGAGTTACAGACACTGTATGCTCATGTGCGCTTTTTTGCGTTTCAAAGGAGGTGTCTTATGACAAATGAAACATTTTGCCTTCTCTCTGAGGAGGAGAAACACACAAAATTTAAGGCTGCAATGAAGGGAAAGACAAAAGGATGTCTGAATGAAGAAGAACTTCATAGCATCCTGATGAGCATTTCCCTGAACAGACAGTATGCTATTTCGGTTTACCGAGACGGGGAAGAGTTTTGCCGCGTTTTGACAGCGACGAATGGTCTCAAAAGAAGAACCATTCTTGGTCATGCAGCCGCAGGTATTGGAGAAATACCGGGAGAACAATTTGACTCATCGCAGGCGGCGGCAGTAATTTTGCATGATGCTGTTGACTGCAGCGATGTAAACTGCCTCTATATCTTTATTCCAAAGGAACGAAGTCAGAAAGGAACAGCGTGATGAATAAGAAAGATCAAAAAAGGCACATGGCATATGAGGCGCTGGTACTGTTGGGTATGCTGGCTTTGCTTACTTTTATATGTCGGCTATGGCCCATCCTGTTATTGATTATTCTCGGTATTTTTGCAGCGGTAATAAGACTGCTTTTTCTTTCGTCCAGAAAGATTGAAGTAATTGTACCACTTCCTCTTTTACCGGAACCGGTAAAAGAAACGACCGAGAAGGATGTACAGGTACTTGCATATTCAGTCATACTCAGACGGGTTACAGAGCTGGTACTATCCGAGTATCCGGAAGCAAGATGGGTCTGGGAGGCGCCGAATGCAGAAAAACTTATTCAGGAAAGTCAGGAGGTTTTTATTTTACTCAATCGTGCCGGTGGTTATCGGCGTGCCAAGGTTGTGATCCGAAATCTGCAGGTGGTTGGAATTGAGTACAATCCACAGGTTGAGGAGAATGCGGTTTTGGAGCCGGAGGATAATGCCCCGGAACCTGAAGAAGAACCAGAGGTACAAAATTACGAACTGCTGGCCTTTGAGTGGGCAGATGCTCATATATTCGAGCTGAATGCCAGATGCAATGAAGCAATTGGGGAAAATCTCTCAGAATTGATTTTGCTCGCGGAAGAACTTCCGGTCCGGGAGAGTTGGGCAGATATCTGCCGGGAACTGATAAGAGCCGGGCTTACGGATGTTCAGTGTGTATCTGAGGGAATCAAAATTAATCTTACGCAGTCAAATGCAGAAAGGAAATAACGTATGAGTGCATACATGAACAACATCTTTAATTACAGCCGTCCCTTACCGGAACCGTTTGATACGCTGACGAACAAAAAGGTGTCAGTATCATCGAAATATGGAGATGGGACAAATGCAACTTTGTGTTCAACAGTCATAAAAGCGGTACATGCAGTTTGCCGCTGCATGGATGGCAGCGCCGAAGGAGCTGTCGGGGTCATCGACCACAGGACAGTTGCTGAATACAAATCGTCCATGGGGCCTGATGAGTATCATCTGGTCGTATATGACAGCAACTCCGGTTCGTTAATGGCAAGCGTGTATGACAAGAACACGGAAACTTTTGAAAACTATGTGCTGAACGCATCAGGGCGTGACGGAGCTGCCGTTATGATGGCACTGTTTCCTGTGCTTATGAATGACGAGGAGTTCAGTGATAATTTTGAATTATACCGCGATCAGTTCAGTCATGGATTTTCGGATTTACCCTCGGCTACGGAGTACATGGCAATGCTATGTGATAACGCCTACAGACGTATCAAAGATACCTCTTGTTCAGCAGCCGTCAAGGTGAGTGTGGACAAGGCCGGAAATCTGATGCGTGTATCTCAGGTGCAGCTGGATTCCGGCGCTTTTGAGCCTACCCATGTGATTGCGGGGGAATTTACGATTTTTGCAAAAACAGTGAGGGTTATTGTGAAGAGCGCAGACGCCATTGTGGAACACACGGATTTTGTCGGCAAGTACGAACTGCATCCAAGGACTATGAGCAGTCAGGAAAAACAGCTGATACCGGTGTTACCAGAATGGTACATCATTCCACAGGAGGTCGTTGATATCTGTAAACATGCCCAGGCCACTACCGGGAAACCGACACAGATGAGGAATTTTCTCCTTAGAGGGCCGGCTGGAACCGGAAAGACCATGAGCGCAAAGGCGATTGCCGCAGGACTGGGGCTTCCGTATATGGCATACACCTGCTCGGCAGGAACAGAGATATTTGACTTCATCGGTCAGATATTTCCGGACTCGGATTCGTGTTCTACCGGAGACGCCCAGTTGGATCACGAAAAAGCAATTTTGACGAGTATGGGCGGCATCAATTATGCTAATGTGTCCAAGATGATGAACCTTCCCGATTTGGATGATATGGACTACGATCCGGCGGGGGTATATCAGGCACTGACGGGCGTAGAGAATGCGGCTGCCACATCTCAGGATTGCATGAGCATTGTGCTAGATCGTGTAACAGAGAAGGTACGTGCTCTGTCCAGACGGGATGAAAATTCCAAGAACAGCGGTCAGACCTATACCTACACGGAGACGGATTTTATTAAGGCTCTGAAGAATGGGTATGTCATTGAGATCCAGGAACCTTCCACAATTGTTCAGCCAGGCGTTCTGGTAGGACTGAATTCCCTGTTGGAGCAGACCGGGACAATCACCCTTCCCACAGGAGAGGTGATAAAACGTCATCCGGATGCAGTCGTAGTAGTAACAACCAACATCGAATACGAAGGGTGCCGAGGCATGAACCAGTCCGTTATCGACAGGATGAGTCTGGTGCGGGACGTGGAGCTGCCGACGCCTGAAGTGATGGTGCAGCGTGCCATGTCAGTTACAGGTGCAACAGATGAGTACCAGATTTCCCAGATGGTGCAGGTGGTCAATGATCTGGCGGAGTATTGCCGAAAAAACAGTATTACAGACGGTTCGTATGGTATGCGCAGTTTGATCGACTGGATCGTAAGCAGCGAGATTACCGGCGATGTATATGAGTCGGCACTATATACGATCATCAGCAAGGCGACAACGGATGAAGTAGACCGTGAGGCGCTGGTCAGTGCAGTTCTGGAACCGATTTTCACAAAGAAGCGAAAGAAAGCAACTGCATAAATGTATTTAGAAAGGAGGTCAACCCTGTATGGCGAGGGTGAATCACAAGTTAGTAAAACAGCGGCTCAATGAGCAGCGCAGTAAAATTTCAGACCGACAATTCTTCTCGTCCCGTCTTTTGGCGGGACATTTTGAAGATTTAGCGGCGGCACAGACAAGGCGGTATCGCTATAATCGCCGGGTCCGCGTCAATCTGTACTGGAAACCGAGGGAAAAGCATGTGGCGTCAACGGACAATATGTTTGTGCGTATCAATACCGGAAATTCTCTGGTTACAAAGGTAAAAGGGCGGGAAAACCGTTACCAGATTGTGTGCGGTTTGTTTGCACACGAACTGGGACATGTCCTTTATACAGACTTTCTGGCAGCACAGACACATACCAACTATTTAGGAAGCGGTCGCTGGTATCCCTATCCGCCAGACCTGAAGACAACGGCGGATGCACGGAACGAGAAAGCATTCTGGAATTATGTGAAAACTGATCCGAAAAATCTGGAGATGGTGCAGATGATTGCCCATCATATCTCCAATGTAATTGAGGATGGGTATATCGAAAACAGGATGCTGAACAATTTTCCAGGCACATTGGGGTACGGTCTTGAAAAGCTGCGGGAGCAGCATTTTGAGCATATCGAAACGGTGACGCAGATGATTGAGAGTGAGGATGAAGGAAAGCATATTTTTGAAAGCATTCTTCAGATCATGCTCTCTTATGCCAAGTTTGGTGAAATCAAATACGGGGACGAGCCGCTCAGCGATGAAAGAATTCAGGCGGTGTTTGGTTTGATTACCGATATTGACAGCGCTTTACTGAGCAGGTCCGGAAAAGACCGGTTGAATGTTGTCAATATGGTGCTGGTAAGGTGCTGGGACTATATCGAATCTTTTTGTGAAGAATGCAAAAAGCGTCAGGAAGAGGCAGTAGCCTCCGGCGGTTCCGCCAGTCTTGCAGAAACCTTGTCGGAAGTGTTGGGTGCAATTGCCGGTGGTTCTGAAATGGGTGAAGGAAGCAGTACACCGGTGCCGGAAGCCTCCGGCGGGTCAGAAGAATCTGCGACGGCCGGCAAACGGGCACAGACCCATGCAGATGCCGACAGTGAGGATGGTGCTGAGGAAACAGACAGCTCCCAGACTGACTCTGAAACGGAAGAAAATCCATCTGGGTCTGGGGGAAGCGATAATTCTTCAGACGAAGACGCCGCCCCGATAGATGGTGGCAGTTCCGGTTCAGGTAAACAAGAAACTTCGGATACTGAGCAGGGGCGTATTCCTTATCACCAGTCAGAATCGCTCTCAGAACCTGTTGGCGGTTCCGTGGAAAAAAACGAAGATTACGAGCGGGAGCATTACGACAGTGCGGCTGCCGATATTGAACGTCTTCTGGATAAGATGGCAGAAAAGGCGGCTTGTGAGCAACTGGAGAATGAAAGGATTCAGGAGCTTAACGATGTCGCTCAGAACATTTCCTATGGGAATATCCATGAAGGAGTACCTATCCGAATCAACCGGATTGCCTCTGTGGATGAGGAACTTATGGAACAGTACGATGCTATTTCAGGACCTTTGCTGAATATTTCCCGCCAGCTGCAGAAGAGTTTGCTCAAGCAG
Organism: uncultured Lachnospiraceae bacterium; assembly: GCA_947039785.1. Classification (GTDB taxonomy): domain Bacteria; phylum Bacillota; class Clostridia; order Lachnospirales; family Lachnospiraceae; genus JALFVM01. Next base: position 37,557 of record CAMQZX010000002.1, read on the forward strand.
CTCAAGGAAAACCGGAGAGGCGGTAAACAGACCGGGCTTATCATGGGCCGCCGTCTGGATGCGCACGCACTGTGCAGGAATGACGGCAAGGTGTTTTATAAGAACAACCTGCCCAATGAGATCCCAGAGCTGGCAGTCGGCCTACTTCTGGATGAGTCAGGGTCCATGTGTTCCTGTGATCGCTGTACTTATGCCAGAGCCTCAGCTATTATTCTGTATGATTTCTGCCAGAGCCTGGACATCCCGGTGATGGTCTATGGTCATTCCACCGATTATACCGATGTCGGAAATACGGTGGCATTGTATTCCTATGCAGAATTTGATGGCTTTGATCATGATGATAAATACCGCATGATGGATATTGCGGCCAGAGGCAGTAACCGTGACGGGGCGGCACTCCGTTTTGTTGCGGAGCAGCTGTCTAAGCGGCCGGAAGCAGTAAAAATCCTCATACTGGTTTCTGACGGACAGCCTGCTGACAGTGGGTATGGAGGTTCCGCAGCTGAGGAGGACCTTCGCGGCATCAAGCAGGAGTATCAGCGTAAAGGTATTTTGTTTGTTGCTGCGGCAATCGGAGATGACAAGCAGAACATTGAGAGAATCTACGGAGACTCATTCCTGGATATCTCGGATTTAAACCAACTGCCCACAAAACTGACCGCTGTTGTGAAGCGGCATGTGAGGGTATAACAATATCAAATCATAAAAAAGACGACGGGCAGCTGGATTTCTACAGCTGCCCGCCTGTTATTCAGAAAGGAAGGTAATTATGCACTTTTTAACATTAGCAGCTTTAGAAATCTCTCAGATACAGGAAGACAAGGAATTGGACAACCAGATTGCAGAGGCGCTGAAGGAATTGGAGCTTCAGAAGCAAATTGAAACAAAGAATTTTATGCTGGATTTTGCGATTGGGAGATGTCAAAATCTTCAGTCATCGTTCTCCCGTGCAGTAAATGACGGCGTTTCTGAGCTGATGTATCCTTATTGTGAGTCGTTGGAGGATCCGGAATATCTGGAATTTGAAGATCGGACAGAAAAACTGCGCGAGGAATATGAGGACGCGGTTGATTGCATAAAGTTGCCTCAAGGAACAATTGTGGAGCAGTATGGCGATCCACTCTGGGGCAGATTTGTTGTCCGTGACGGAAAAGTGTTCCAAAGGGATGCAGGATCGCTTCATCATGAAAAGCGTACAAAGAAAGCAAAACGAATGGTGGCTCTGCCTAATTATCCCTGCAAAAAGCTCTATAAGAGTTTTGAGAAATATGCAGAAGAAAGGTGTGGCTTTTCTTTTGATGAAAAGCATCAGGGCTATGGATATTATTATAATCCAAACGCCATATGGGATTGGTATTCCATTGGCGGGCGATGGCCGGAGATGTTCCTGGTAAAGGACGACTGCACTGAGTATTCTATCGGTGAGCGAAGCTGGTGCAACTCGGACCGGAAATCAGAGGCGCCGGAAGGATACCGGTGGGTATGCGCTGCCAGGAAAAAGGACATTGCGTGGGATGCCATGCGGGCCTGGCGAAACCAGAAAGCCGCAGAGCGGTTCCATAAGCTTGAACAGATGTTCCTGGCAGGAAAGACGGATCCGGATTTCCATGGAGAGATTGTCCCAGACGGAGTTATACACTGGGGCGAACTGGTTTACCGCAAGGGCTCTACCTTGGAGGAATACCTGGAGGAATATGGGATTCCGGGCAACTGGAAGTATCCGGTAGGCTCGCATGACATCGTGGATGAGGGCCAGTGGCTGAGCAAAGATGACAGTGTGCTGGATGCAGAATCTGAAAAATATGTTCCAGTAGACTGGCGCAGCTGCATAGATGGCTACATTGATGATGTGGATGAGGATACGGTACTGGTTTCCGTAGACTACCACATTTAAGGAGGAGAGACGGATGAACACTTATGTCGTTTGCATGGACTCTTCATGGGTCCGGGACTCACAAATGTTTGATATTGCCGATTTGACAGATGATGAGCTGGCGGATATCGACATGTACAGTGCAGACAGAGAAGACAAATGGCACGATATGGAGCCGACTCCATTTATCGCAGTCATAAAAGCGGAAAGCGAGGAGGAAGCCTGCAAAAAGGCGGCTACCCAAATGCGCTATGATCCCCGCTGCCTGTTTGCAATAAAAGTTTCAGAATAAAGAGGAGGTATCAATAAATGATTATCAATCGAATCGGTGCTGAGTTTGAATACGACGGCACAACTTATGTAATCGGCGCTCCCATCGTGGGAACGCCGGAAAGCGAGTATGAGGGTCTGTATGGGACGATTACGGAAATCCGTGATGGAGAGGATAAGGAAACGGAAAATGAAACGCCGGATCTATATTGCTCTTTTGAAGTTCCTGCACTGCCCTGTGAAGTAAAAAAGCTGGAAGAGGTTTTCTCTGAACTGTATGACCAGAAAAAGACCATTGACGACATCATCCTGGATCTTGTCATCATGGCTCCATCTATGGTGGAGCCGCTTGATGACCTGAAAGAGTGTCGCCAGCATCCAAGGATTTATATTCTTTTGGAAGATTGGGCGGTTGACGGCGAACAGGGAAATTCTTCCGAGGTCTATACGGACTTCAATGATGCGAAACGCATACTGGTCCAGAAACTGAAAGAGGAGCAGGAAAGCGGCTGTATTCCGCAATGGGCGGATGATGAGAAGTTCAAGGAGCATTCCACGGACTCCCTCTATGAATGTTACATTGACGGCGAATACTGCGAGAGCCATTATCATATCGCAATCGTCTCTCAGCAGTTCTGCGTTTCCAATCGGTTTGTCAGGGAGATGGGATGGCTTTACCAGGCGTCCTGCCAGCTTGAAGATTTTGTATCACAGGTGTCAGACTGGGATGAATTGGATCAGCTGACCGATGAGCAATATAACCGCATGGTCCAGGATCCCCGTTTCCCGGAAAGGCTCCAGAACAAGCTGGGCAAAAACGATTCTTACTGGGAATCTTACTGGGAGAGCGTTTCAGAGGTTGCACATGAGTTTGTGAGTGAGTATCTGAAAAAGGAGGCATAGAGACTATGAATACAAGGATTAACTATCTCTACCGGGATGCAGACAACTACAAGATGCCAAATTCCTGTGTGGTTATTGGCGAGATAAGCGAAGTGCAAATCGCAGAAGTCATATCCTGTCTGGACTGTGGGGAATATTTCATTCCCCGGCAGGTGGGGCTTCCTGAAAAACGCTTTGACAGGTTTGACGAGGAGGCGGACCATTGCTGGTTTGAATTAAGTGCGGATGGGTTTGAGGCTACCGAAAATGTTTCCAATATTGACATGACTGTGGGGCAGCTCTTGCAGTTGTTCCGCAGTGCAAAAAACAACTGGTATGATGACGTGCCGTTAGGAGGTGCAGTATGAGTTACTCAGAATGGCATACTTACGGCTATGGGATCTGCGTTTCCGATATTACGGATGAGTCTGTGGAACGCCTGCAGAAGCTGATTTCCCTGGCACCGGAGTACCAAAAGAAAATACAGGCATGGCTGGATGAGTGTGAGATACCGGAGCCGGCCTACGAGGATTATCTGGAGTTCGACCAGGACTATATGCTTGGCCTGGCAACCATCTTGAAAGAAGTGATCCTTGAGGCAGAGGACATTGATCTTGTGGCGTGCGACAGCCATGACGGCACGGATTATCTGCTCTATGTGCCGGATTATCCCTGGAACATGGGAAAACACAGACAGCTCATGACGGAGGAGACCGTCGCAGGGCTTTTCCGAAAATATGTTTCCATTTTGACGGATGAGGCGATAGAAATAGATTACCAGTCTGTTGAGAATGGAGGTTAGGAGGTGGCATTATGCCTTATAAAAGCGATACAAGGCCGCTGACTAGCATCGTTTCCTATCCGGAGCGTGGCGAAGGCGGCAACAACCGTTACCGGGGGAACTGTTCCCCCAGACTGATCGAGGACCTTCTGGAGTTCTTCCAGCCGGCAGAAATCTGCGATTATATGTGCGGAAGCGGGACGACCAAAGCGGCGGCGGACAAGCTGGGTATTGGCAGTCATCTCTATGACCTGCACAGCGGTTTTGACATCATGAACTGCGAGATCCCGGAGCACCCGGAGTTTATATTCTGGCACCCTCCATACTGGGATATGTGCGCGTTGTTCCTACACAACCGTCTTGGAAACGAGGAATAAAAGTAGGCAAGCCAACTGGCTTGAACTCTATGATGAAAATACGGGTGAAAATCCCGGACTGAGCAAAAACAGGTGCTCAAGGCTCTAAGTCTCCGATATGCGGTATTCCATTGCCGGAATGCCGTATAAAGCTCGGTGAAGTCGCGTGAAAGCAACCTGAGATGGTAGTAAGTAATGCGGGAGTCCATAAAGCTACTATGTGTATAGAACCCAAAGGGTTGGAAAAAATCGTGGGAAGTAAGCTTCGTGAAGTAGGGTTATCCGAAATGAAGGATGGCAGACCTTATTAGGTTTTCAGTCGTGGCAGGGGCGTATGTTCTCCCTGTTGCTGCATTTATCCCAATGAGGATATATACCTTGAGTCCCCCTGTTGCGGACAAAAAGGCGGCTGACGGAGTAGACACGGACACTAAGGTAGTATGTAAGGATATATCATAGGGAACAACGGAAACTCAGAAGAGAATGCGAAGTATGGCAATATGCAATGTCTCTAAACAGCAGGAAATGGCTGTTGAATCTGAGTGGCAGCAGCCCGTAGTAGTCTGAGGTCGGGAAAGCCGGCCACATGGCGAAGGGGCATAGTCAATATAAGTCTTAACAACAAACTTTGAGGAAGCCGATGTGCAAACCTGACTAACGCCAGATGGCAATATCTCGAAAGGGGTGATGTCTATGGTTCAACAATTCAAGGTGCCTGAAACAGAATCAGAATTAAGACAGCTTCAAGACAAATTATATTCCATTACCAAAGAGCAAAGCGAAGCCGGAACTTTCAGCGGTTTCCGCGGATTGCTCGAAATCATGGCAAGTGAGACGGTCATAATGACAGCCATTCATAATATCAAAGCCAATAAAGGGTCAGAAACGCCTGGGGCTGACGGGCATACCATGAGGGAAAATATTCTCCAACAGGATTATGCTCAAATCGTCGCAAGAATCCAGATGGCGTTTCAGAATTACCACCCAATCCCGGTACGCCGAAAATGGATTCCCAAACCGGGAAAAACAGAGAGGCGACCGCTTGGCATACCTGCCATAATGGATAGGATTATTCAAGAATGCGTTCGGATTGTGATAGAACCGATTATGGAGGCTCAATTTTTCAAGCATTCTTATGGGTTTCGTCCATGGCGGGACGCGCATATGGCACTCGAAAGAGTAAAAGACCAAGTTTCACGAGTGGGTTATTACTGGGTTGTGGAAGGCGACATAAGCAAATTTTTCGACAACGTGAACCATACGATTCTTATAAAGAAACTGTGGCACATGGGAGTTCGAGATCGACGGGTCTTAATGGTTATTAAAGCCATGCTCAAGGCAGGAATAATGGGAGAAATCTCTGAAAATCCCTTGGGCACGCCCCAAGGCGGCATTATCAGTCCGCTTCTCGCAAATGTCTATCTTCACTCTATGGATGAATGGATAACGCGGGAATGGGAAAACAAAAAGACCAAAACCACATATTCATCCAGCAGAAATCAGTACCAGTCACTACACAGATACTCAAATCTGAAACCAGCATACTTAGTTAGGTATGCTGATGATTGGATTCTGTTGACTGACTCACAAGAAAATGCCAATCGCTGGAAAAGCCGAATCGCCACCTACCTCAAAACTAATCTCAAGTTGGAATTATCCATGGAAAAGACGCTTGTGACAAACATCAAGCGAAAACCAATTCACTTTCTTGGATTCACCTATAAGGTAACACGCGAAGGAACGGCAATGAGGGGGTACAAACCGGTTGTAAAACCGCAGGCAGACAGGCTTGGACGCAAAATGGAGGAAGTCCTAAAGGATATATCCCTCCTGCAAAGGTCAATGGACAAGGCAGAATCGGTAGATAAAATCACAAGGATAAATGCGAAAATCCGAGGGCTTATTAACTACTATAGCGTTGCCAACCACGTTAATTTGGAAATGGCACGCTATGGGCAAAGAGTACAGCAGGTGGCATTACATGCACTGAGGAGAAAAGGTGGAATCTTAGTTCCTGCAAATAATGTTAGCAATTTGCTTTCGTTGCATGTGAATTATAGAACGATGTTAGCCGCCATACCCATTAAAGAGGGCCAATACATCGGCGTAACCTCTCCGGCATTCTGCAAATATCAAAAAACGTACTGCAAAAAGCCTGAAGAAACGCCATATACGACCAAAGGGCGAAAGATTCATTGGGAACGAACCCGAAAGAAGATGACACTTCCGAGAATGGAGGAAATATTAACATCCTCCACACTGGGGATGTTGATAGCTTACGGGAAAACAAAACCCATTTACAATCTTGAATATTTCTTAAATCGTATGTATGCGTTAAATCGGGATAAAATGCGTTGTCGTATTTGTGGAAAGCCGATTGTGGATGGGGATGACTACCATGCACACCATATCCGCAAAAACCTGCCGCTCTCGGAAATTAACAGAGTATCCAATTTGGCTTCTACACATCGAAGCTGCCATAAACTTGTTCATGGGCAAAAGACCAATGATGGATTCAGTCCGAAAGCTGTTAGACAAGCTGAAAAATACAGGAAAATGTTGTTAAGTTAAACGTTGCTTCTGCACAGACAGAGCAAATTATGTTGATGAAACGCTGGGTGCGATGAAAGTCGCACGCCCGGTGTGAGGGAGGGGAAAAAGACTCTTAGCGGATAATGCCGAAGATGATCTTTACCTATTCCCATCGTGACCTATTCGGATGTCATGTATAAAGCCTCAGATGTCCAAAAGAACTACGGATATGATCCAAGACAGTATGATCTATCGCGCATACCAGATTGGGAAAGCTTTGTTGATAAAATGAACTATGCCATGATGAAGCAGTTTTCTGCCCTTGAAAAAGGCGGCAGGATGGCGGTGCTGATGGGCGATATCAAGAAGAAAGGCGTGCTGTACAGTATGCTTTCCGAGATCGTTAAACCGGGGTCTTTGGAGAATATCATTATCAAGGCCCAGCATAACTGCTTTTCAGACCAGATCCAGTATAGCGGGAAATTCATACCGATCTTACATGAGTATGTGATGATTGTCCGAAAGGATTCACCACTTCTGGTTCCGATTATCATGGCAAAGAAAGCGGAGGTCGATATCCGGGATATGCCGGGAGCGACATGGCGTGATGTGATTGCTGCCGTTCTGGAACAGTGCAGCGAGCCGGTGGCGCTCACGTTTTTCTATGAGAAAATAGAGCCGCACAAAAAAGCACAGGCAAATAAGTGGTGGAAAGAAAAAATCCGCCAAACGCTTCAGATCAATCCTACATACTTCTTTCATGATGGCAGGGGAATGTGGTCGTTGAACAGAAGCGCAGCATAGTATCTGCGTCTGGGGGATGTCTATTGTAGGCATCCCTCAGTTGCTTTAACTATATGTAGAAGAAGGATAGCTTTTTTGCTATAATACAAATATACTTATGAACAGGAGGCGAAATATGTCTGTATATTATAATCCGGAAACGTACAGAAAAATCATCAGAAATGGTGAAGAATGTTGGGTATATGATTGGGGCAAAAATGCTGATATAAATTCGTTCAATTATATGCTGGACCGCTGGGGTGGCATCCAGCAAAAATTTTTTATCAATGGCGAGACCAGACAATATTTTCTTATTGATAAACAAGAGTGTACTGTCATGGAAATATCAAATCCAGAAGTAATAAGGTTCCTGTATGAGAATCTTTATATGGCTGAAATTAACGAAACTTTTATCGAACTGTTCACCTCAATCGGAGGGTTTAAGACAGTAAAGTACGAGTAGATTCTGTTTTTTTTCTTGGGGATGTCGCTTCGGCGGCATCCCTTTTTGCATAATTGTTTTCAATTTGGACATACTAATCTCCGGGAGTTCTATTTACATTCGCACTTCAATAGTGTATAATGTGGAGTACGAATGTAAATAGAGCCAAGGAGGTGCATTGATACGGACACGATTTGGACTAAAATTCAAACAATTGCAGAAAAAAGCAATGGGTTTGTTAAGACTTCTGATATTGAGACGGCTGGAATCAGCAGACCGATGTTGAAAAAGTATGTTGATATGGGAAAATTAGATCCGGTGCGAAAAGGGTTATATACTTTGACCGATGAATTTACTGATGAGTTTGCGCTTCTTCAGGCACAAAGCGCAAAGATAATATATTCCTATGGCACCGCACTGTTCTTTTGGGGGATGTCGGACAGGGCGCCGAACATCTTGGATATAACGCTGCCTCGCGGAACGAACATCAGCAGGTTAAGGCGTGATAATCCGAATTTGCGTTGTCATTATGTGCAGACGGAAGTTTACGATCTTGGAATAACAGAAACAAAATCCCCTCAAGGCGGGATGGTAAAGCTGTATGACAGGGAGCGATGTATTTGTGATGTGATCCGGGATAAGGATCAAATTGAGCTGCAGCTTTTTACGCAGGCAATTAAGGACTATTTTAATACAAATCCAAATAATCGAAAACTGCTGAAATATGGCAAGATATTTGGAATTGAAGATAAGATAAGAACATATATGGAGGTTTTATAATGAAGACACCGGAACAACTAAAAGGAGCCATTCGCAGCATGGCAGCGAAGAAAAATCTTCGTGCACAGGAAGTGCTGCAGATGTATTTATTTGAAAGAATCATTGATCGTTTGGCAGCCTCATCCTTTCGGGACAATTTTATTTTGAAGGGCGGACTCTTGATATCATCAATGATCGGTATTGGTGAACGCACTACTATGGATATGGACACAACGGTGCGTGGTATTCAGATGGAAGAGGACGAGATCGTTTCTGCAGTCAAAGAGATTATCGCAATGGATGTGGGAGACGGAATTTCTTTTGAATTTCAGAAAATTGAACCGATCCGCGAGGATGATGCGTACAATAATTTTCGGGTTCATCTGCGTGCAAAATACGGGAAGATTTACAGCCCAATGAAGATAGACATTACTACCGGAGATATTATTACGCCTGCAGCTATACGTTATGATTTCCCGTTTGTGTTTGAGGAGAAAACGGTTCCGGTCATGGCATATACGCTTGAGACAGTGCTTGCGGAAAAATATGAAACGATTATCCGCAGAAACATTGGAACTACAAGGGCAAGGGATTATTATGATTTACATACGCTTTACCGCAGCCGTAAAGATGTGGTTCAGATGGATGTTCTGAGGGTAGCAGTTATTCATACTGCGGAAAAAAGAGATTCGGTTGATGATATCAGGGATTGGAGAGATATTTTGAAGGATATCCGTGAAGAGCCGCAGTTATATCTTCTGTGGGATAACTATGCTGCGGACAACAAATACATTGGAGATTTGAAATTCAATGAAGTTCTCGATACAGTGGACGAAATCGCAAAGATTCTTGATTCTGTCTCTTATACACATCTCCGAGCCCACGAGACTACGCTGCATCGAGGCTGCCCG
>CAMQZX010000003.1 GCA_947039785.1 uncultured Lachnospiraceae bacterium
GCCCTACCGTCAGGGGCTGTTTTTTGTTTGAAACTGATGTCATCTGACAATCTTTCCGCAGGCAAAGAGCCCTTTGGGGAATGCAGGCTGCCTTACTACTGTTTTGTAAGATTCTTATTATGCCTGAATGGCTTTGCTGCTATATTTGATGATCAGAAGCTCCACGCTTAAAGTATCGCCCAGCTTTCCTGTTTTGACAGCTTCCTCAGAATTCATACAGTCTTCCATTGCCTGACGCAATTCCTTAAAAGAGTATTTTCTGGCACAGTTTACTGTATTTTTCACAGCAAAGGGCGGCAATCCCAGAATTTTGCTCATCTCTGCCTGACCATGCCCGTTGGATGCCAACTCCTTCACCTGCAAAAGCTGGTTAAATTGCCTTGCAAGCAAAAATAAAATCCTCATGGGGGGCTCTTTCAAAGAGAGTAAGTCATAATAAAGCTGCAGCGCCCGCTCCTGCTGTCGGTCCGTTACAGCCCGCACCATATCAAAAATCTTATTGGTAATCTGAGCTGTACAGACGGTTTCTATGTCCTCTATGGTAATAATTTCCCGCCCCATGGTGTAGGACAAAAGCTTCTCCAGTTCCATAGTAATATTTCCCATATCACTGCCTGCCATGGTCAGAAACAGCTCCATATCTCTCTGAGTAATCTTCTTCCCTTCCCGACCAAGCTTTCCCAGAATCCATCTGGTCAATGTCTTGATATCCTGCTGGGCAAATTCTGTCACATGGCCGCATTTTTTCACTGCCTTGTACATACGACTTCTCTTATCCACTTCCTCTTCCACAAAAATCATACAGAGGTAATCCGGCAATCCACCGGACACATAATCTGCCAGCTCCTCACATTTGTTTTTAAACACACCTGTATTCTGCAGCACAATTACTCTGCGGTCTGCAAAAAACGGCATAGTTTCCGCCAAATCAATAATTTCCCTAGGATTGATGCCTTTGCCTTCGTAAAAGGCAGTGTTCATGGTATCTCCCTCTGTTGTCAGCGCTGTCAAAAGCTTCTGCCTGTACTGCTGTTTTAAATACCCCTCCTCGCCATAGAGCAGATATGCACTTTTATAAGCCTGATTGTTAATATCTTCCTGAATATTTTTCACAATTTTCCTCCATTCCCGCAGCCAGTGCGGGTATCAATATGTTATGCTCTGCATACCTCTATTCCCGCAGCCAGTGCGGGTATCAATATGTTACCATCATTTTTCTGACTTATCAAGTCAAGGGGATATTCGCAATCTGCTTTATAAGTTAAAAAACTTTGGACTTGGATCTGATGGCTGCGGATGGTCAGAGTTGTGGCTCCCCTGTCTTTGGTACACCAAATATGGCTCTGGCTGCTATTCAGACGAGCCAGAGTATCCGGGTGGGGATGTCCGTAGCGATTAGTGCTGCTGCAGGAAATCACTGCAATTTCCGGTCTTGTCTTCTTTAAGAATAACTCTCCTGTGGAATTTTTCGAACCATGATGGGCTACCTTGAGAAAATCCACATCCTCCAGTTTTCCAGCAATCTTCTCTTCTGTATCCATGCCAATATCTCCTGTGAACATACCCTGAAATTCCCCATACTCCAACTGCACCACCAGAGAAGATTCATTCACATCTTCTCCTTCATTCTCACCAGGAGACAACACCTTCCAGCTCACCTCCCGCTCCCTTAATCCATCGCCTTCCATGAGAAAACAGACCTTTACATCAGCCTCTTCTGCCAGATGTACCAACTCCTCATAAGCCTCCGGTCTCTGCCTCCAGTCCGGCATAAGCAGATGAACAATTTCCACTGACAGGCGATGTTCCTTCTGTAATTGCAGCATTTCCAAAATCCCACTGATGTGATCTGAATCTGTATGGCTCACCCACACATAATCCAAACGGGAAATCCCCTGACTTTTTAAAAAGGGCAGAATTCGATATCGTCCCACATTCTGCACATTACTGCTTCCCCCGTCAATCAGATGATGATGTCCCTCCGGAGTGCTCACTGCAATACAGTCTCCCTGCCCCACATCCAGACAGGTGATGGACAATCGCTCTGTCCCCCTCCAGCCCAAAATCCCCACGGCCAGTGCTACCCAAATCACAAAAAATACTCCCCGCCGGGAAATCTTCCATGTCTCCAGCAATTTCTCCCGGGTGACAACTTTCAGTGCAATCGCCAATATCAGATAATAGGCAATCACCTGCCACAGCTTGGGCTGGCCTGCCACCCAGGTAGTCATTGGAAGCTGCTGCGCCAATGTCCCCATAAGGTCATACACCCACAGCAACACGTTTCCGGGAAGCACCAGCCAGGTTCCCAACGCACCAAAGGTTCCACCTAACACACCCGATACCAAAACTGCCGATAATGCCGGAATGGCTACCAGATTCAACAAGATTCCATACATGGGAAATTCAAAAAAGAAATAAAGGGTAATGGGCAGAGTTGCAAATTGTATGGAAAGACTGCCGGCTAAAGCGTTTGACAACGCCACCTTCCAACTCCACTCCCTGGGATTTTGCTTTTTCAATGAGAAAATCTTCTCCAGGCAGGGTAAAATCAGAGCAATGCCGCAGATACACCCGAAAGACAGCTGAAATCCGCTGTAAAATAAATAATAAGGACTATCTGCCAACAGCAGCATAGCTGCCAATGACAGTGCCGACAAAAGGTCGTACGTACGCCCCAGAATCTTTGCTCCCATTGCCAGTACAAACATGCACAATGCCCGCATGGTGGCAACACCTTCCCCGGTCAGAATCCCGTAGGAAAACAGCAGAAATACGGAGATGCTTCCCGCCAGCGGAATAGATGCACCGAACCGCTGCAAGATCCGAAAACATCCCATTCCAAGCAAAGACAAATGAAGACCTGAGATTGCCAGCATATGCAGCATCCCTGCCATCTGATAGCGATCCTTCACCTCATCTTCCAACTGGCTTTTATCTCCCAAAAGCATGGCCTGATAGACTGGAGCATACGATCCTGTCGCCTTTTTTATCGAACGGCTGTAACGATCCCGAATCTCAGCCAGAGTCTCTCGGTAAGAATAGCGGGGCATCTGCTTGATTTCTGCCGAGGCATCCACCATACGATAGAAAATATGTTGTGTTTTATAATAGAGAACACTGTCAAATTGCCCCGGATTACTGGCTTTTGGAATCTGCTGCAATTTCCCTGTGATAACTGCACCAGCCCCGATAGGAAGAGCTTCCTGCGCTTTGGACAAATACACTTTCACATGCTCCAGGAACACAACCTGTGGCTGCTGACTGGACGATGATTGAGAATTGAATGTCTGATTTATATTTTGATTTGAAATGAATCTAAAATTTGATTTGAAATTTTGTTTGAAAAACTGATTCAAACCAGATTGGTATTTTTGATTGGAAGCCTGATTCAGATTTGATTGGTAACTTTGATTGGAGTTCTGATCTATTTTTTGATTTGTTTTTTGCTCTGTGATAATGTTTGACTGTACCTGCAAATAAGAATTTTTCAGATAGACGGACTCGCCATCCGGCGTCCGCTTATAGATTTCTCCATAGATTCGCACCACCTGAGAGTGCGTATTGATATATTCCTGAATGACCGGATTATCTGAAGGTTCCCCAAGTCTTGGAACCTCCAGCAAATCCATCACCCAGATACCCATCATAAAGATCAGACATAGCAGGCACAGGGGTCTTCTTATGATATTGGTCATTTATTCTTTGGTCTCTTTCTGTTCTTGAATCAACTGATTATTTTTTTCAAAGAATTGATTCAGCTTCACACTTTCCCGCAGAGACACATTGGTCTCGCCATTGACAGAAATCTGCACCTTTTCCATTCGGCAGCCTTCTGCCAGGGAGTTTACGATAGAGTAAACGGGAATACTGCTGTCCTGCAAAGGCAGCACATCGCTTACAAAAGCAGAATCCACATTCACATAACAGTCACTGCCATCTGTGGTCACTCCCATAATGTTCAGATTTGATGGAAGCGTTGCATATAATCCTTCTGTGGTTGGCCCCTTAATCAACTGCTCCACCACCACCCTCTCCAGAGGTACATTACTGTTGTAATAAACAGTCCGTTCCTCCGGAATCAAACAAGTACCGTCTGCATTGGTGAAATACAGCTTAATGGTTGCATACTGATAGGAATTGATGTCCTCTCCTGTATATTCTACAAAAGTGTCCCCATTCATGATACTCAGCGGTATATCATGGGAATCCACCAATTCCTGACCTTCCACTGAAAACTTCACATAATCAATATCTGCAATCTGTGCAAACAGCTTCACAATTCCAGCTCTTGTGAGAACCTCTCTGGTATCGCTCATTTCCTCATAAGCCTGATTAAAATCAATGGTGAGAGTCCCTTCCGTAATGGAGTGGGTATTCACTGCCACTTCCGGAGGCAGAAGCGGAAGATTCCCCTCCTTTGCCTCCTCAGACTTGAGAAATTGCATCAGATCCTTTACCATAGCCTCCGGATTTTCATCCGCCGGATTATAAATATCCTGAATCAGCTCAGTCTCATCGGCACTGATATAGTACAGATGATACTTTGCCTCCTTGATCTCACGTTTCTTTTGCTCGTCCTCACATCCCACCAACACCAGGCTGACCATGAGAAGAAGCGTCATTATCGGTAAAAATTTCTTCATCACATTCCTCCTCTGGTTTATGGTACATAGATCAACGGAATACGAACAGAGAATGTGGTTCCTTCGCCTTCCTTGCTGTAAACCTTAATGGCACCATGATGCATTACAATGGAACTTCTGGTAATGGCAAGGCCAAGACCAGTACCGCCAATTTCTCTGGAGTGTGATTTGTCCACCCGGTAAAAGCGCTCAAAAATACGCTCCAGCGAATCTTCCGGAATTCCCATACCAGAATCAGAAACAGTCACATAAAAATACTTGTGATCTGCATCCAAAGAAACCCGTACCCATCCATCATCCACATTGTATTTGATTCCATTCTCCACCAGATTGGAGATTGCCAATGTAAACTTCACCTCATCCACATCTGCCTCCACTGTCCGGAAGCTGTCCAGAATCAAGTCAATATTTCTCTTGTCTGCAATGGGACGAAGCCGCTTCAGAATTGTTTCCAGCAGATTGTTCATATTCATATGAGAAATATTCACATCGGTGGAAGTCTTATCCATCTTCACCAGAGACAGCAAATCGGTGATGATTTTATTCTCCCGGTCAATCTCCGCTGTAATATCCTGCATAAACTCCTGATACAATTCAATGGGCACATTATCCTGTCCCACCAGAGAATCTGCCAGCACCTTCATGGAAGTCAATGGTGTCTTCAGCTCATGGGACACGTTGGATACAAATTCCTGTCTGGACTCATCCAGAACCTTCATACGCGCCAGCATCTTATTGAATGCATCGGTAATCAACTCGGTCTCTGTATAATCGGCAACTGTAATCTCCCCATTCTGGTATCCATCGGTGAGAGCCTCAATAGACTTGGTGATTCTGGAGAAAGGTTTTACCAGAATTCCTGAAATAAAGTAACCCAGAATCAATACCATAGCCACAATGGCGGCTACAATCAGCATTCCCTTCTGCTGCAGCATATCAATGGTGGCTGAAATCTCACTGGCTGAAATACTCACCAGCATTACGCCCTTTGTGCCATCCTTCCCCGGATTCTCCACCGGAACCGTCAGCTGGAAGAAATCACTCTTCTTGTTATAATGACTGCCTGACTCTCCGTGAAAACACTTAATTACATCCGGAGAAATTACCGTTTTGCCGTCGTCCAGATTATAAGTGTCCTTCACAATGCGAAAATCCCGGTCAATGACCAGAATCCTGCCAAGATAAATATTCGCCAGAAGATCCAGCTTACTGGAAATTGCCGCGGAGCTTTGATCCTCCATGTAGCCTTCCCGCGCCAGCTGCTTACAAAGAATATCGCACTGGTTCCTTACATTGCTGAGGCGTAAGGACACAGCACGATCTTCATAAGTCTTGATAACACTTTTGGATACAATGAAACTGGGCACAATTCCCATAATCACCAGTATCACCATAATGCGAAATCGGAGGCTTTTTAAAAATTTCGACTTTATCTTAGGCGCTGAAATAATAACCTACCCCCCATTTTGTATGTACATACTTCGGCTCACTTGGATTGGTTTCAATCTTCTCACGAAGCCTTCGAATATGTACATCCACTGTACGCACATCACCCGGATACTCATATCCCCATACAATGTTTAACAGATTCTCTCTGCTGTATACCTTGTTTGGGTTAAATACCAACAGCTCCAGCACGTCAAATTCCTTCGCTGTCAGATTAATCTCCTTACCTGCGATAAACACACGTCTGCTCTCACAGTCCAGACGCAGATCACCCACCTCAATGGACTTACTCTTCTCCTTGGGATCATTGTCATGGCTGGTACGTCGCATAATGGCTTTGATTCTCGCCTTTACTTCCAGAATGTTAAAGGGCTTTGTGATATAGTCATCTGCGCCGTATTCCAGGCCCAGAATCTTATCCATATCTTCTCCCTTTGCAGTCAACATAATAATAGGCACATTGGAAAACTCCCGAATCTGCTGACATACCTCCAGCCCATCCATTTTAGGAAGCATAATGTCCAGCAAAATAGTATCATACTTATTTTCCTTGGCCTTTTCCAACGCTTCCTCGCCGTCATAGGCACAATCCACCTGCATCCCATCCTGTTCCAGTGAAAAGCGGATTCCCTTTACAATCAATTTCTCATCGTCTACCACCAGTACTCTTTTACTCATGCTTTTCTCCTTCATCCTATCGAAATATCGTCTTTGATCTTACTGTATACTCCCTCTTTGATACCTTCCACATTCTTAATCTCCTCGATGCTCTGAAACGCTCCATTGGCTTGCCGGTATGAGATAATTGCCTGGGCGCGGGTTGCACCGATTCCATTCAATGTCTGAAGCGTTGCCGCATCAGCAGTGTTAATGTTTACCTTCCCTTCCTCCTTTGGAGGACTGATTATCTGCGAAGATATACCCTCGCCGCTGACAGTTCCCTGACACCGGCAATTACAAATAACCTGTATCACCGGAGTTTCTGTCGGCTCGGGAATCTGTGTTGGCTCAGGAGTCTGTGACGTCTCCTCCTGACTCTCTGGCGCAGAACTCTCCCCCGATCTGGCGGAAACATCCAGCAAAACAGCCTCTGCCTCCTTCTTTCCACACCCAATACACAACATTGCAATCATTACGAATAAAATCATTTTCTTCATAGCTGTTCTCATAATTCTTACTCCTTTATAACGAACTTTTTATAGATACTAATGCATAACATCTGTTATAAAGTTTTCCCAGCCATGTATAACCACCTTATATTTTAACGAATTATTTCAAATATTACAATAGTAAATCAGAAGATTTGCGTGGCACTTTCTCCTTTTAATTCTATTTTTGCCATTTGAATATAATAATCCCCACAATGGAAATCAACATACCAATCAGCTTTCTCCATTCAAAAGGCTGCTTATCTGCTCCAAATAATCCAAAAAGCTCTATGAGATAAGCTACTGCCAACTGTGAAATAACAATCAGCATCACTGATTTTGCCGGTCCCAGCGCGCTCATACTCTGAATCACAGTAACTGTGATAAAGGCTCCGATGACACCGCCCAGCAGTGTGTACTTATGCTCAACCTGAAAAATGGCCGTAATGCTTTCTCTCCCTGTAAAAAACCATGCCGCCACACAAACTGCCAGAGCGGTCAGCTGAACCCATCCCGTAGATACCCAAAGGCTGGTCTGCTTCGTCACCTCTGTGTTAAATACTCCCTGAATACTCATCAGTGCACCGGATAACAATGCAATCAAAAATCCAAACATAAAAATGCCCTCCCGGATGTTTTTTACTATTCTCTCCGGAAGGACACCATTCTATACAGATAAATCAGAACTTTGCCGCCTTACTCATTTCATACATTTACAATCTTATCGTAGGTTCTGGCTGTAAACAGGAAAATCACACCGTATACCATCGCAAAGACGCCTGCCGTAGCCACCGTACAAACTGCAAACAGCGGCACATTGGTCAGATACATCAAAGCCATCAGACGGGAAATCAGCGGAAATGCCATGGCAATATGAATCATTGCCATTACCAGAGGAAGAAAAAATACCATTAAAATCTGACTGCGGATGGAAGATTTAACCTCCTTTTTGCTCATTCCCACCTTTCTCATAATCTGGAATCGGTAATGGTCTTCGTAGCCTTCAGAAACCTGCTTATAGTAAATAATCAATGTGGTTCCCATCAAAAACAGACACCCCAGAAATACACCCAGAAACAGAAAACCGCCATCTATACGCTGGAACGTATCCCGGTTTGCACTTCTTCCTTCCACCATCCAGTATACCTCATCCTGATATTTGTCTCTCATCCGCTCCATCAGTTCGTCGGTGAAATCAATAAACCTGGACTCATCTCCTTCCAGGTTATACATGAAGAATGAACATACAGGGCTGCCGTATTTGGCACCTTCCACCATTTTCCTGGCTGTATCCAGGCTATCCACTACCAAATAGTAAGTAGTGGTGGTTGGAAGATAGCTTTTCACATCAATAAAAATTTCCTCCAATTCTTCTTTTACCTGCAAGGTCTTGTCTTTGATTCGAATCTCATCCTTATTATACTCTTTTTTGGTATTCACAAACAGCAGTACCTGATTTTCCTTAAGCGTTACCTCTCTGCCGGAATACAGATTATATTCATCCAGAGGAATGTAGGCTACGCCTACCACCTTATCTGTCATCTCCGATGTATAACCTCCCTCCGGCTGAGAAACAAACCCATCTTCTTCCCGCAGCATTATTTCATTGGTAAAATGAAATCTAAGTTCATCCTCTGCCTTTAGCTCATATTCCTGCAGAAGGGTTTCACTGATTGTCTCCAAGTCTGACAGTTCCTGCTCTTCCACCTGCATCTGAATTTCCCTGGGATAACGGCCTTCCAATACACTTTCTCTTCCCACATAAAGAGATACGGTGGTGGAAATCATCAACAACACACCTGTGGAGAGAATGCAGATATTTGCCAGTCCCACCGCATTTTGTTTCATACGATAGATCAACCCGGATACGCTGACAAAATGCCTGGTCTTATAATAAAACTTTTTATTTTTCCTAAGAAGCTTCAGCACCACAATGCTGATGGCTGTAAACAGGCAATAGGTACCGATCATCACCAGAATTACTGCCGGAAAAAAATACGTAAGAGCTGTCAGTACCGACTCCGTGGAAATGGCAATATAATACCCGCCGCCCAGGCACAAAAGCCCCATCAGTGCCAGAAGCCAGTTGCTTTTCGGCTCCCTCTCTCCCACATGTTCGCCGCTTAGAAGATCCACCGGCTTTGCAAGATGAATCTGGCGCAGATTGTTGAGATAAGACATCAGATAAATGATGCAAAATAAGAGCACTGTATTTCCGATTACATCCACAGACACCTCAAACCCCAACGGCACTGGCATATGAATCAATTTCAACAAAATCATAAACATCAGTTTGCTGCCCACAATTCCAAGGAAAATTCCCAACACCAGACTGACTGCTGCCACCACACAGATTTCCCAGAACAATACTCTGGCAATATGCTTCTTCTCCATGCCCAGAATGTTGTAAAGCCCAATCTCTTTCTTACGCTTCTTCATCAGAAAACCATTGGTATAAAACAAAAAGATGACAGAAAAAATTGCAATCACCCATGTCCCCATAACAAGAATCATCTGCACATCTGCCCCATGGGGTAATTTCCCCACTCCCTTGCTGGCGTTTAAAAAATTCATGATGTAAAACATGGCAGTGGTACAAATACAAGTGAGAATGTAGGGCACATAGGTCCTGTGATGGTTTTTGATATTCTGCATAGCCAGCTTGCGATACATTCCTCTATTTCCTTTATTCATAATGATCACCGCCTGTCGCCAGAAGTGTGAGAGTATCAGAAATCATGTGATACATCTCCTCATTTTCCATCTGCCCTCTGTAAATCTGATGATATACCCGGCCATCCTTGATAAATAACACCCGCTTTGCATGACTGGCTGCCATGGTACTGTGAGTAACCATCAAAACAGTCTGGCCAGCTTCATTAATCTGGCGGAACAGCTTCAGCAATTGACTTGCCGCCTTGGAATCCAAAGCTCCCGTAGGTTCATCAGCCAGAATTAGTCGGGGATTGGTAATCAATGCCCTTGCCACCGCGGTCCGCTGCTTCTGACCTCCGGAAATCTCATAGGGAAATTTCTCCAGAATATCCGAAATACCAAGCTGCTGAGCCACCGGGTGAAGCTTGCCTCTCATGGTGGTATATTCCTCCCCTGCCAGCACCAGCGGCAGCAAAATATTGTCCTTCACACTAAAGGTATCTAACAAATTAAAATCCTGAAAGACAAACCCCAGATTTTTTCTTCGAAAAGCAGAGATTTCTTTCTCGCCAAGATGTACGATACTCTTTCCTTCCAGCAGCACATCTCCGCCAGTAGGCTTATCCAGAGCCGCAAGAATGTTTAACAGTGTTGTCTTACCACTTCCGCTCTCCCCCATAATGGCTACATATTCGCCTTCTTCCACATCAAAGGTTACATTGGTAAGTGCCTGAACCTGATTCCCTCCAAATCGGGTGGTGTATATTTTCTTCAAATTGTTTACTTCCAGTAACATTTTACTCCTCCTGTAATAACCAAATTTCATATTCCCCGATCAGCGGCAAATAATCCGGTGTACTGTCATCTGCGTCTAACTGATCATATACTCAGTATACTGGAAAAGGAGAAACGAAAGCCATAACTTTGGCTTACATTTCTCCCTGATAACTTACAGTTTTGAAAGGTTGGTCTTTTCTTAGTCAATCATATCCAGGTGACAGGAAGATAAATCCAGTTCCACTCTGGTTCCCACTCCCAGCCGGGAGGTAATCTGAATATCATGATGAAGGCGTTTTAATATTATTCTGGACAGATACAGCCCGATTCCTGTAGAACGCTTATGGTTCCTTCCGTTATATCCGGTAAATCCCTTGTGGAAAATCCTCGGCAGATCCTCCGGATTGATGCCAATTCCCGTATCTTCTATTACCAGTATCTTCTTATGGCTGTCACCGGAATGATCCCCCATATAAACAGAGATACTTCCCTCATTGGTATATTTCAGGGCATTGGATAAAAGCTGTTCCAGTACAAATACCAGCCATTTCTCATCGGTGAGGACAGTGGTCTCCACCCCTTCATAATTTAATGCCAGTTTCTTTAAAATAAACATTCGGGCATATTTCCGAATCACCTGACGAATTAAGCCATCCAGAGAATATTCCCGAATCACCATATCCTGTTCCATATAGTCGGTACGGACATAGTTCAATGCCATATCCACATACTGCTCAATCTGAAACAACTCCATGGACAGCGCAAGATGGCTCTCCCCGGAAAGCTCCTCTCCTTTGGGCTTAGAAAAGGTCCTGTGGGCCTTTTCAGGCACACCTGGCAGCTGAAGCAGAAGACGCATAGCTGCAATGGGTGTCTTGATCTGATGCACCCACAGTGTATAATACTCCAGCATTTCCTGCCTGTTCTTTCTGCTTCGCGCATCCAGACTGTAAAAGTCACTGCACAGCTGATGAAGCATATCCTGATAAAGTTCTTCCACCTCATCTCTCGGCTCCGGAAGACGCTCCAATGCCACAGACACCCCCTCAGAAATCTGCTCCAGCTTCCGATACCGCTGCCAATATTTCCTCCAGCCATTTCCGCCTATGATTGCAATACAGACACTCGAAATAGTTATTCCATAAAAATAAGGCTCCGCAGGAAGTCCATACAGAAGAAACATACTGCCAAAAATACCGGCAACCAGAAAAAGACACATCAGAATTCTTCCATGCATCTTCAAATAGGAAAAAATCAGCATCTTCCATGGTTTTTCCGTCATATCCGATACCCCATGCCCTTCTTGGTGACAATAAAATCCTTCAAACCAATGGCCTCCAGCTTCTTGCGGATTCGGGTCATATTCACTGTCAGCGTATTGTCATCAATATAACTGTCGCTTTCCCACAATCGAGTCATAATAGCTTCCCGGCTCACCACCTTACCTCCATGTTCAAAAAGAACCTGCAGAATACGAAATTCATTCTTTGTCAGTTCCAGACTATTGCCCTGATAGTATACGGTGGTATCATTGAGATTCAGCATCACGCCTGCATATTCCATCACTGCAGTCTGACCTCCCATGGAGTAGGTTCTGCGCATCAGTGCCTGAACCTTGGCAGCCAGGATTTCCAGGTCAAAGGGCTTTGCAATAAAATCGTCTCCTCCACGGCTGATTGCCATGACAATATTCATATTGTCAGAAGCGGAAGAAATAAAAATAATGGGTACCTGAGAAACCTTTCTGATTTCTTCGCACCAGTGATACCCATTATAAAAGGGCAAGGAAATATCCATGAGCACCAGCTGAGGACCGGCACTCACGAATTCCTGCATCACTTCCCGGAAATCGCAGACACAAATGGTGTCATATCCCCAGGAATTCATATACGTTTGAATTGAATCTGCGATGACTCTGTCATCTTCCACAACTAAAATTTTATACATATATTTGTCACTTGCTATTCTGTCTTATCCTGTTCTGTTGTTGTATCAAAGGGATATTTTCAATCCGCTTTGCCGCTTCCCAGTGTACTGCCTGGTTGGTATCTATGGTATCTGGCGCTGAATATTTCGTCAGCCTTACACCAGGGGAGTTAAAACAAAGAATTGATGCAGTCATATCCCTCTTTCTTCAGCGCCTCTTCCGTCTCTGCTGCGTCATCTGTATGAAGAATCACTGCTGACATTTGATTGGAGTATCCGAAGGAAGAATAAATGTAGTTGATGTTTACATTACTATCCATCAGACTTCCCAGAATCTTATCCATCACACCCATTTCATCTTCCAGACGGATGGCGATCACATCACAAATTCTGGTAACAAAGCCTTTCTTTGTCAATTCCTCCTTTGCTTTGACAGGATTATCCACTACCATACGCAAAATACAAAACTCCGGTGTGTCATAAGAATTAAACGCATAAATGCTCACACTGTGCTCATGAAGTGCAGTGGTGACTTTCCTCAGGCTTCCCGGCTGGTTTTCCACAAATACAGCTACCTGCTTTAACATGGCTTCTACCTCCTTTTATAATCCGTATTTTATAATCCATCTCCACGTAAATCGGTTACACGTTTGGCTTTGCCCTCGAATCTCTGAAGGCTCATTGGAGCCACAAGCTGAATGGTTGCATCCAGACCCAAAGCGGCTTTCAGACTCTTGCGGATACGCTTCTCCAGCTCACTTAACTTGGAATAGGAATCTAACAGCCTGTCGTCAATCAACTCTACCGTAATGGTCATAACATCCAGACGATTCTTACGCTCAACTTTAATCTCATAATGCGGTCCCAATTCAGGAATCTGAAGAATTACCTCTTCAATCTGTGTAGGGAATACATTTACACCACGGATAACCATCATATCATCAGATCTTCCGAACAGATTTTCCATACGCACTGTGGTTCTTCCGCAGGCACATGGCTCATACATCAGCATGGATAAATCCTTGGTGCGGTAACGAATCAGCGGCAGCGCCTCTTTCCCCAGACAGGTGATGACAAGCTCTCCCTTGGAGCCTGGAGGAAGGACTTCTCCTGTCTCCGGGTTGATGATTTCCGGAATAAACCAGTCTTCGTTGATGTGCATACCCTGAAGTTCAGGACACTCGCCCGCCACACCAGGACCGCACAGCTCACTCATACCATAGTTCTGTGTACAGAGAAAGCTGTTGCCCCATACACGGTGCATCTCATCACGCATAGGCTCTGTCATACCCTCTCCTCCGAAAAGACCAATTCTCACTTTCAGATCTTCTTCCGGATCGATTCCCATGGAACGTACCACTTCTCCCAAATGCAATGCATAAGATGGAGTCGCCACCAGCAGGGTGGTTCCCAAATCCTGCATATACATAATCTGTTTCTTTGTGTTGCCGGATGATGTAGGCATCACTGACGCGCCGATGTTCTCCAATCCGGCATGAAGTCCCAACGCGCCTGTAAACATTCCATAGCCAAAGGCAATCTGCGCCACATCCTCTTTGGAAGCGCCGCCCATACAGGCGATACGGGATACATTGTTGGTCCACACATGCATATCATTTCTTGTATAGCCTACCACCGTAGGCTTTCCGGTGGTTCCGGAAGATGCGTGCACACGTACCAGTTCCTTTCTGGGACGGGCGAACAGTCCCATGGGATAATTATCCCGGAAATCGGATTTATTGGTAAATGGCAATTTTTCCAAATCCTTCAAGGTCTGAATGTCTGCCGGTTTTATTCCGACAGCGTCCATTTTCTGGCGATACGCCGGTACTTTCTCATAAATGTAGGCAACGGTCTGCTTTAACTTGCGAAGCTGAATTGCCTGAATCTCTTCTCTTGAATAAGTTTCTTCTGGTGCCCAAATCATGTTTCTTTCCTCCCTGTTTTCTTGGGGTATCTGATTATCATCCTGTAACTTTCCGACAGCTCTCCCGCCAGGAAATTAATATGTTAAATCCTCAGTATACCCAAGTATATCATATTTTTTTCTAATGTTGAACATTTTTCATAATTCTGTTATGAAATTCCCATGCATTGGTTACGGTTCACTCCGTTCCCAGCAACACGCTGCGCGATGCATTATATTATGGTAGCCTTTATGAATTTCTCTTGCGGCAGTCTGTAAAGTAAGATACAATAAAAACAGTATATTTTCACGAAAGGATGAATGTATCATGTTTATCGATATTCACAGTCACATCTTTCCAGACAAGGTAGCCGTTAAAGCTATCCCTAAACTGGCTGGTGTCATCAAACGGGAGCCCAGTATGGACGGAACCTACACGGGACTTCAGAAATCTATGGAGGATGGCGGTGTAGACATCAGTGTTGTATTGCCCACCGTTACCAATCCCCATCAATTTGATTCTGTAATCCGCTTTGCAGACCAGATCAACGAAGAATTCTACAAGCATCCCAACTGGGGAATCATTTCATTGGCAGGTATTCACCCCGACAATGACAATTACGCAGAAAAGCTAAAGCAGATTAAGTCCATGGGTTTTTCCGGAGTTAAGATCCATCCCGACTATCAGGGTACTCTGTTTAACGACATCAAATACAAACGAATCCTGAACAAAGCTTCTGAACTGGATCTGTTTGTGTTGACTCATGCTGGCTTTGATGTCTACTCTCCCAATAAGGTCCACTGTACCGTTCCCATGATACAGGAAGTCTTGGACGAAGTAGCTCCCACCAAGCTGGTGCTGGCACACATGGGAAATAATGAATTTTACGATGAGGTAGAACATGGAATTCTGGGGCGTGATGTCTATCTGGATACTGCTTACACCATCGATAATATTCCTCCGGACCGGCTTCGCTCCATGATCCAGAAGCATGGCGCCCATAAGGTACTCTTCGGAACAGATGCTCCATGGACCCATCAGAAAAAAGGTGTCACTACGCTGGCTGAAATGGGATTATCCGAAGAAGAACTGGCTTTGGTATCTCATAAAAATGCATTGAATTTATTAAAAATATAACCCCCAATATGGCCTTTGACAGCAAAAGGCGGAGATAGGAATGTCCTTGTCTTCGCCTTTTGTCATTGAATGTTCTGCACAATCCGAATGGATATTCGCTCAAATTCAGCGATTCATCTCTTTCTCAGGAAGTGCCACCTTCTTCTGTACCAACGTGGTCTCCTCATAACATTCAAAAATCTCATCTACTTCTTTGCTGTCCATCTTTGGTGTGATCAGGCTGACGATTGGTACAATAATCAAACCTGCGATCATGGCTGCAGCGCCTGCGTTAATAGGACTGGCAATAAATTTGATAAACATATTCAGTACGGTGATTCCAACACCTGCCGCAAAGCTTGCCCAGACAGCCAGAGATGTGGTCTTCTTCCAGAAAAGTCCATAGAGGAACGGTGCCAAAAAGGCTCCTGCCAGTGCGCCCCAGGAAATACCCATTAACTGTGCAATAAAGGTAGGCGGATTCAACGCCAATACTACAGATATGACAATAAAGAATACAATCAGAATCCGCATGGTAAGAAGCTGCGCTTTCTCACTCATATCTTTTACAACATTTCCTTTGATAAAGTCCAACGTCAGGGTAGAGCTGGATGTCAGCACCAAGGATGACAGTGTGGACATGGATGCCGATAACACAAGCACAACCACAATGCCAATGAGAACATCCGGCAAGGTAGACAGCATAGACGGGATAATCGCATCATAAATCATTGAGCCGTCCTCTTTGTAAATTGCCGGACTGTCATACAATCTTGCAAATCCGCCCAAAAAGTAACATCCGCCGGAAATTACCAGAGCAAAAAATGTGGAAATAATCGTTCCTGTCTTTACCGCTTTTTCATTCTTAATGGTGTAGAATTTATGTACCATCTGAGGCAGTCCCCAGGTTCCCAGTGAAGTTAGGATTACCACACCTAGAAGATTCAATGGGTCCGGACCAAAGAAGGACGTAAATGCTCCCGGCTGATCCATGGTGACCGGTACATCGCTGGTAAACTGCGCCAGATCTTTCACTGCGTTAATGAAACCGCCGTTATTGTTTAACACAGCTGCAATCACTGCCACAATGCCGCCCAACATAATCAATCCCTGAATAAAGTCGTTGATGGCAGTAGCCATATATCCTCCCATGATTACATAGACGCCCGTCAGAGTAGCCATGATCACCACACACACCACATAGGGAATATCAAACGCCATTCCGAACAGTCTGGACAGACCGTTGTACAGTGATGCTGTGTAGGGAATCAAAAATACAAAAGCAATGGCTGATGCCGCGATACGAAGTGCATTACTGTTAAATCGTTTGCCGAAAAAATCCGGCATGGTGGCTGCTTTCAGATAATTGGTCATGATTCTCGTTCTTCTTCCCAGAATCACCCATGCCATCAGACTTCCGATGACAGCATTTCCAATACCGATCCAGGTAGCCGAAAGACCATATTTCCATCCAAACTGTCCTGCATATCCTACAAACACAACAGCAGAAAAATAGGAAGTACCATAGGCAAACGCGGTAAGCCACGGCCCAACGCCACGTCCCCCCAATACAAAATCGGTGACGCTTCCGGCGTGTTTCCTGGAGTACATACCTACTGCCAGCATACTTCCGAAAAAGATAACCAGTAACAAAATCTTAATTGTCATTCTCCTAACCCCCCGTTTTATACTTTATTACGTTGAAGTTTTACACTTTTAATCGCGAAACTATATAGTATTATACCAAGATGATAAGAAAATGTCAATTATTGAGAAGATTTTACTTAAAAAAGATCCGCCGGACCTTTTCAAACACACTCTATATAAAAAATGCAGCTTTCCGTTGAAAAGCCGCATTTTTCATTTGTTGTGAATTTCTGTTTAATTTCCGGTCGGAAAATATGGTCGCAAAATTGCTGCCACATTGCTGATTGGCATGGTCTGCAGCCATACATGGCCTGGACCCGTGATTTCTGTATTGAAAACTCCTTCTCCGCCAAAAAGTATGTTCTTCACTCCGGGAACGCTTACGATTTCCATGGAGCAGGAAGCACTCATAGCTGCCAGGTGTCCGGTATCTACTACAATCTTCTGTCCCGGCTGCAATTCATATTCCACCACGTGACCATCAAATTCTGCAAAAAGTGTTCCATGACCGGAAAATCTCTGCATGATAAAGCCTTCACCGCCAAAGAGACCGGAACTGAATTTTCGGCTGATATGAACGGAGTAATCCACAGTGGCTTCACTGGCAAGAAATGCAGATTTTTGGGCTATGATCTCTCTGCCCGGCTCAATCTCAAAGGCTTTGATGGAACCAGGAAAGCTGGATGCAAAGGCAATCATGCCGCTACCGCCCATGGCTGTGTAAATATTCTGGAACAAAGCTTCTCCGGAAAACATTCTTCCAAATACTTTGCCCAATCCTCCGTTGGAGGTAGTCTCCATTTTCATATTAGGGGACATCCATGACATGCCTCCTCCCTCTGTGATTACTTTCTCTCCACCCTCCAGATAGCAGATGACTACCGGTAACGTATCACCTTTAATTTCATATCTCATATGTTGTCCTTTCTGCCGATTTCAGCATTTTCGCTGATTCGGACTTTGATGTCAATTCACTGGCTGCAAATAGTGATTACAGAATCTGGCAAAACTCCATTCCTTCACTCATTCTATCACACCCATAATTTTCCTGTCTACATTATCTCAGTAGGAGTTTTCCTATTTTAAAGTGTCATACACTCTTCCAGACAAGCCTGTTTTAACTCCTCCTCCCGTTTCCGGTACAAAAGTGACTCACTAAACCGCAGAAACTCTTCACAGCCATGAACACTTATAAACTCCATCGCCTGTTCATTTCGGGTCAGTCCCGACACAAACAGCACCATTTCCTGCCCATCCCCAAAGGAATCCTCCAGGAAATGAAAAGCCATTTGCAGCTGTCGTCCAATATTTTCCACCGTCTGACGGCGAAGCTCTATTTCCTCCCTGAACATCTGACGCACCCTGTCAAAGCCCTCTTCCTTTTTTGTCACATGTTCTTTACGCAAGACAAGACGATAGGCATCTAACTTTTTCAGCACCCAATTTTCCCGGATTCTCTCCTTCTCTGAAATCAGTTCTGCCTGCACTTTCACAGCCAGACTGTCACGCCGTTTCCCAATGAATCCTTCCATACAATCCATGTCTGTCTGACCAGCCAGAAAAGTCTTAAAATACTTCAATGCCTCATGGAGAAGAACCAGATTGCCGTCGCTTCTGCCATAGTCGGCAAACAGACCATTGAAATAAGCCAGCACCAGATTCACCACTGTGAAACGCTCCTCAAAGGATCCCCGCTGCGCCATGGACAATTTCTCCTCATAAGCTTCCGGCTCCAGCTTTTGCTCTACAATATCGGGAATTCCGTAATCGGTGCCGTACTTACCATACAACTGATAATAAGCGGCGAAATCTCTGGCAATCTCCTCCTTCTGAAGAAATTGCACCACCAAAGCCTCCGTCACCGTAACCTGTAGTGCCTCATAGCTTTTGAGGATCTCCGACAAGTCTTCCCATCCTCTGGCAGTTACAAAAAATTTCCCGTCTACCGTGTTTTCCACCAGATAAAAATTTTCCTTCTTAATGCTCAGATAAGATAAAATTGCTCCGTGAATCTGATGCTTCCAGGCGTATTCCATCCACACATCACAGTCCACATCAATCTCAATTTTCCTCACACGGTCCAGCGTCACAATGTCAAATTCCCGAACGGATTTATTATACTCCGGAGGATTTCCCGCTGCCACAATCATCCAGCCGTCGGGAACTTTATGGCTGCCGAAGGTCTTATTCTGCAAAAACTGCAGCATGGTAGGCGCCAAAGTCTCTGATACACAGTTGATCTCGTCGATAAATAAAATCCCCTCTTTTTTCCCAGTGCGCTCCACACAGTCATAGACCGATGCAATAATCTCACTTAACGTATACTCTGTAACACTCACCGGCTTACCTCCGTAGGTTCGCTCCTCAATACGTGGCAGACCGATGGCACTTTGACGGGTATGATGGGTGATGGTATAGGCCACCAGCCCCACATTACACTCCTGGCTGACCTGCTCCATAATGGCGGTTTTTCCGATTCCCGGCGGTCCCATAAGCAGGATGGGTCTCTGGCGAACCAGCGGATACAGGTAATTTCCTTCCTCATCCTTGCGATGATACGCACGCAGTGTATTACTGATCTCTATCTTCGCCTCTTTGATATTCATGCCATTTCTTCTCCTTTTCCTGTGTAAAACTCTCACCCGGCAAACAGACGCAAGGCCCACGCCGGAACCATATCCATTTTGGCAGTCTCCCGCAGAAATACAAAGGCAGTCTCATACTCCGGCTTACATCTGGGATAAATGCCGTCTCCATCGGTAAAATAAATCAAAGCTTTCAGATTCCGAATTTCCTTCTTCTCCTGCTGTTCCTTCACAAATCGAAACACCGGACGGAAATCGGTGCCGCCTCTGCCTTGAATCTTAATATCCTTGCTGTAGTTTTTCCACTCTTCTTCTGAGCCAATCACAGCTACCTCCTGCACATAGCAATCACATTGGAGCAAATACACCTTCATTTTTCGGAAAAAATTTTCCTTCTCACTTAAGATACCATAGGTTTCTTCCAGGAATTGCTGCACGGTCTCTTTGGAGCAGGAACCGGAGGTATCGATGGCAATTACCAACTCCTCCAGACGATTCACTTCCTTATATTCCAGTGGCTCAATAAGAGGCATATTTTTATAATATTCCATACCATAGTGGTAAAAAATGTAATCGAAGCTTTCCGTATCCAGTTCCACTTCCTCTCTGGGAATGGCAAATTGCTTAAGAAATTTTCGATAATCGTATTTACTTTTGTGTACGATTTCCGCTTCTTCCTCCCGAAAGCCCCGCTTTCTACCAGCGCGGCGCTTTTGTTCCTGCTTGTTCTGCCCGGTGTAAGCCAAAATCTTCTCCCATTTTCGCTTTGTCCTGGCAATTTTCACAGGATCGCTCTGCTCATCCCACAGACTGTGACTGTCAAAAGCAAAGGCTTCCGTCATCTCTTCCTCGGTAAACGGAAATCTGCCATGTTCCAGCATACCGTAAATCTGCTCTGCAGAAAGACTTTTATTTCCCAGGATTTGGAAGCATTTTTCCCGGATTCTGTGGGATGGCAGACGAAGATTGGAAAGCTCTTCTCTCTCTATAATCTGCTCCACTGCCATATCACAGGCCAGGTTCCATTTCACTCTCTCATATCGGCGCTCCCGAAACAGATGCAGATAGAGGCAGTGAAGCAATATATGAAGATATCCCCGGCGAACCATGGCTGAATCTGACAGATACCTTCTCATAAGAAAATCAGGGGAAAAGAAAAGGTATTCTCCCTCTGTTCCGATGCTGCCCGCCTCAGGATCCGCTCTGTAAATAAGGCTGGCAAAGGCACCGTCCAGATATGGAAAAAAACTGTACAGCTCATTCCTGCAATTTTGCAGAATCTGAATTCCAAGGCCTGCCTGTCTGGTAAATTGCTGGGAATCTGCTGTGGATTTGTTATTCTCCTGCATGTTTGTATCCAATGTTCTCCCTCTCTTTGTAAAATCCTCATGTTTAGAAAAATCTGCCGTACCTTTTCACGCATGCTTGCCAACTCAGAAACAGTCCGACAGACCTTTTCACACATACTTAATAACTAAAGTGAAAAATCTTTGTCCTGATACTGATATTTTTCCTGTTTCAGATGGAGCAGCCAGACAAGAGCAGCAGACTTCTTCCTCTCTCTCGCTATTTTAATAAAGCCTTCCAGAGGCTTTTCCCCAAACCAGCCAAGCTCCTCCAACTGTTGGATTTTCTCTACGGCTTCTTCTTCAATCAGCTGTTCCACGGCAGGACGGATTCTACCTTTCAAATAGGCTCCAAAGGCATCTCGCTGCTCCTTGTTCACTCCTTCTTCCAGAAAAAAACCTCGCAAAGCCACTGCCAGCCGCACTGGCTCCTGCTTTGTCTCTGTAAATTTCTGATATAGCTTCTGTCCCTCTAAAACGGCATCCTCCCTGCCGGCTCTGCGTGCCAACACCTGTGCCACAGTTTCCACATCCTGTTGAAAGCGATTTTTCTCACTCATGTATTTCACTCCATTGCGTTTTATATCATCTGAAAATAGAAAAGAGCCTCTTAATCTGTCTCCAGATCATCGGCTCTCTCATCACCGCAGCCTGCATCACAGTACGGCAAATCTGTTCCTTACCACATTCTATCCAACGGTAATTTTAACACTCTCAATCTGCAGATTATTGTTGTTAAAATAGTATTCCTGATCTTTATAATAGACAATCAACCGGTTCCTGCAAATTGTCACGCACATTCCTCTCGAAAAGTTCCGCGTTACATAGCTTTTAAATTCTTCAAATTCTTCTTCCTCTTCCAGAAATGCATTATGGAAATACTGAGTATCCACATCGATCACAGTGGAATAAATCTTAATCTCGCTCAGCTCCAGATGCAATGCCTGCAATCCAATGGCAGCGCTCTGGATGTCTCCGATAATCACATCCCCATCTTGTGCATACATGGTGTAAGTATTGTTATCAAGATACGCCTTCATACACTCTCCCCTTAATTCAAATTTCCATTTGAAGATGTCCAAAATCACTCACGTATCTTTAGACACCCTTCCCAGTATATCATATCGTTCCAGTTTTTTACAACATTTCCTTAAGAATTATTGGAAATTACGATTGAAAAAACCACCCCAAAATCCAGTTTATGCAAACGGACTTCTTGAGGTGGTTTTTCTACACTCCTCTATTCCTGAACATAAGCCTTCACGATTTCAGCCATATACATGGTGTGGTAGTCTTTGTCAGGATACCATTTTTTGATTTCTTCCATTCCCAGGAAGCAATCTTCTTTCATTTCCTGGGCGTATAATTTCCTGCAGATAAGAACCAGCGTTGCCTCCTCAAAGGTTGGCTGTCCTTCCAGACTGGTTACATGCAAATCTGTCTTGGAGATTTTTTCCGGCTCATTTTTGCCGGATACACTTCCAAGATAACCCATGGCTTTTTTATGCTCTCCTCCGAAAAAAGACAGCGTAAAATATTCGTTGCTGTCTACAAATTCTTTGGTATATCTCTGAGGGCGGATGTATGCAGTTGCCACAGTCTTACCCCACATAATTCCTATTCCTCCCCAGGAAGCAGTCATCGTATTTACTTTTCCCTCCTTCTCTGCGGTGATCAGCATCCACTCGTCGCCAATCATTGCAAAGGGATTTTTCTTCAATTCTTTCACATTAATTTCCTGAAATTTCATAATTGTTTTCTCCTTTATTTTATGCCGTCAAGCAGATATTCACAATCTGCTTTGCTTGCTTTACTTAATGAGTTAAAATAAACTTTCTACTCTATTTACAAAATCACCACAGTTGCCTCATGGTCCACTGCCGGCAGAAATTTCTTCATCAGATCTTCCACTGTCAACTTAAGACTGGAGGTATTTACACAAGGGTGACAAGCCACATACTCATGTTTCAACACGTCTTCATCAATGAGAAGTCTCACCCGATGCTCCTTATCATTCATAAGTCCCATCACACTGACAGCTCCCGGCGTAATGTCCAGAAACTCTTCCATATATTCTACCTGAGCAAAAGAAAGACGGGCCACTCCCAATTGATGAGATAAATCCTTTGTTTTAAACGTTTTCGTACCCGGCAGCATCAACAGATAAAAATCCGTCTTCTGTCGGTTGCACAAAAATAAATTTTTACAGATCTCCACATCTAAAATTTTATCCACCTCATCACAGGCATCAATGGTAGCCAACGGCTCATGATCCACCCGCTGAAATGGGATCTGAAGCTGATTCAGCAGATCATATGTGCGAATCTCCTTCTCCAGACGGCCCTCCTCCCCGTCGGGTCTGCCCCAAACTAATTCTTTCATCTGTAATCTCCTCACTTTATCGCTATGTAGTTTGCTTTAGATTATATGCGAAACAGTATTATTTTAGCACTGAATAGCCCAATTGTCTATCTCATTGGCCAGACTCCCGGCAAAAACTATTTCTCCAGCCAACAACTCTTCCGACAATTTTCCTGGGGCAATTGGCAATCATATTCATCTGCTCTGAAGATATATGATCAAAATGAATTCCACAGGAAACAGTAACCACACAATTACACGCAGCAGATACCAACCGTGCTACCTCAGTGCCGATCGCATCATCTTTATGTCCTGTCACATTGATTACAGAGACCGTTGCGCTGATACTTCCATCCCCTGTAAGACTCTCTCTTGGCACAGCCAGCGCCACACACCCCACGTGGGGCTTATCTCCTCCACAAATGGTAATTCCCAGATCTCTTCCCATAATTTCAGCTGATACATCCAGGACAATCTCATGTTCCAAAGTCACCTTCTCCTGAAACTTCTGATTCTGCACACTCTTCCTCCATTTCCATTACAATTTATATCCAGACATCTCCCACACATTCTGTCCGAATTAGTCCCCCCAGTTCTACCATAAGGTCATCTCCCGATTGCTTATAGGTGACATACAGATCTCCTCCCGGTTGTTTGATCAGCATCTTCTCTACTTCTTCCCCCAATGTATGAAATATGTAAGCCGCAATTCCCACACTTCCGCTGCCGCAGCTGCTCTCAAAGACCAGACTCTCTACTTCTTTTACATACACTGCCGGTGTGACAAAATGCTTCTCTTCATCGTAAAACATAAATCCAATGGCATCTGGAAGGTCTTGATGTCGCTTTGCTCTGTCTTTGTAAATCTTATAAATACTTTCTCTGATCTGCTCCTCAGATAACATAACATTCTGCAAAATCAGATGCAAAATGCCCTCGAAAAACACACCGATAGCCGGCTGGCTGATCCCCGCACACGTCACCGGTTCCAATTTCAGAGCCTGAGGCATACTGCTTGTGATCATGGCTGATTCCTGCCGATAATCTTCTACCTTTACCATCATTACATCCGGGCTTCCGGAAATCTCCAGAGGCACCACACAATCTGTGCCTTTCCACACAATCCCCTCTGTCTTATGATCACAGAGCAGCTTGGCAAAACATCTGGTGGCATTTCCGCAAAATTCTCCTCCCATCATCTGAAGTCTTCCCACAGAACCTTCCCTGGTAGGCTGTTCCCAATATCCTACCTGCTCTACTGCCAAACGATTTTTCCCCATCAGATCTGCCGCCAACGCGGCATAGCCCTCCCGGGGCAGTTTCCCATCCCTGTTGTCAATGACGGCGGTTGTGTTTCCGCTTGGGTTCAATTTCGCAAATTTTAATTTCATTGATTCAACCTTATTCCTCTCTATCAGATCTTCAGTAAAATAGAAGCTGTGAATACTCCATCCTTCCATGTAAACCGGCACATGCCATCATACTGGCCAGCAGCTTCTCTCACAGCAGGTATACCGCTTCCTTCCCCTTCTTTCTTGGAAGACAGCAGCTGTCCCTCATCTTCCTGAATCTCCTGTTCATAGCTATTTTCCACCACAATAGCAAGCATCCCTCCCACCACTGAGGTCTTCACCTGAATAAAACGCTGACCTTCGTTCTGACGCTCACAGGCTTCCATGGCGTTTTCCAGCAGATTTCCAAAAAGAACCCCAAATACCGAATCGGGAATGCGGCTCTGATCAGGAATGTCCAAAGAAAACTCCATATGAATCTCCTTTTTTCTTCCCCTGGACAGATAGTGCTGAGCAATGGCATTGACCTCATGATTTTCACACAGCTCCACATTTTCATCGGATTGGGTTATCTTCAAATGTTCCTCCAGATACATCAAAATCCCTTCACAGTCCTGCTGTTTTGCCAGCTTCTGAATCTCCAGAAATTCCTGTCTGGAGCCTTTACGCAGATTTCTGGATTTCTCAATATAATTTTTCATATTTTCATGCTGTTCCATCTGATACTTGGACTGCAGCTTGTGAACGCGCTGTGTCTCGTGTAATTCTCCCGCCTCAGATATCTCGATCGCCATTTTTACTACGGTCGTGTATAAGAAAAAAACGCCTAAAATCCATAATACAGGCATAAGTATCTTCCAATCCACTTCCGAGGCGGACAATTGTCCAACTTCAATCTGATAACTGCCGGCTCCATAGAGAATCAAGGGAATCAACCAGATGTAATTCCAGAATTTCATATTTTCTGTCTTGGAAATCATCTTCCGGACACCCTTCTTCATAAAAATCCAGATCAGCCACACACTGAACAGAAGAGAGAGGATATACCACATCAGAAAACTGTTCTTCTCTGACATTTCACGATAAAATTTCCAAAATACCAGCTGCAGGATTCTGGCACTGGTAAAAACCGCCTGAGTATAACATCGAATCAAAAAGTACACAAAGATGGCTTCCGTCAAAGCACAGCGAAACATAATTTTACAAAACAAAAATGAAAGTACTCCGCAGACTGCTGCAAAGCATAACATCCCCCACCGCAGATCCCCGGCTTTCAGAAAAAGAATCTCAGCAGCGTAAATCACTCCAATATATACCAGAAACCACACCAGAGCCTTCCATCCATGTATTCGAATCCTCTCTTTGAAGGCAGAACATAACAAAAATGCTGCCAAAATCAAAGGGATCAGCAAACTTCCCATCAAAATAAACTGACTCATTCAAGTAACTCCCTTACTTACAAAACAAAACATCCCAGAAAAAATTATAACATTCCATGGAAAAAATATCTACTGCCTCATTTATCACAAACGTGCCTTAAAATCTTAAAAAAGAATAAAACTCCAAAAACAAACTTAATCACAAAAATACGGAAGCACGGCCACAGAACTCGTAACATCCCATGAACAGAACTCCCGTATTTACAAAATTTATTTGTTTATCATATTTCCAGCTTACTGTCTCACTTTGATGTGAACCTCACGAAGCTGCATTTCTGTTACTTCATTTGGTGCACCGCACATCAGATCCTGAGCATTACCATTCATTGGGAATGGGATGATCTCACGGATGTTTTCCTCATTGCGAAGCAGCATGATCATACGGTCTACACCAGGAGCCATTCCTGCATGAGGCGGGGCACCGTACTGGAATGCGTTGTACAGAGCTCCGAATTTCTGCTGCAGATCTTCCTCTGTGTAACCGGCAATCTCAAATGCTTTCACCATGATGTCCAGGTTGTGATTTCTCACGGCACCGGAGGACAGCTCTACACCGTTGCAGACAATGTCATACTGATATGCCAGAATATCTGCCGGGTCTTTGGTATTCAGCGCTTCCAGACCGCCCTGCGGCATGGAGAATGGATTGTGAGTAAAAATATATTTCTTCTCTTCCTTGTCGTACTCGTACATTGGGAAGTCATTGATGAAGCAGAAGCGATATGCATTCTTCTCACAGAGATCCAGGCGATTTGCCAGCTCGGTACGAATCTGTCCTGCATAAAGGGCGGCTCTCTCTTCCTTATCTGCAATGAAGAAAATAGTATCTCCAGTTTCCAGACCTGCCAGCTGGGCAATCTCACCCTTCATATCTTCCGGAATGAATTTGTCGATTGGTCCCTTGTAGGTCTTATCTTCCTTTACTTCCAGATATCCAAGGCCGCCCATACCGATGGACTGAGCAAACTTCAGCAGTTTCTCATGGAAACCTTTGGACATGTTGGCATGTACCTTGATGGCACGTACGGTCTTACCATGGAATGGCTTGAAGGTACATCTCTGGAAAAAATCTGTGGCATCTACGATGCGCAGCGGATTGCGAAGGTCCGGCTTGTCTGTACCAAACTCCAGCATAGCCTGCTTGTAGCTGATCACCGGATACGGAGCTGCAGTAACCTGTGCGCCTTCGGGAGCAAATTTCTCAAATGTGGCCGTCAGCACTTCTTCACCTGCACGGAAGACATCTTCCTGTGTTGCAAAGCTCATCTCAAAATCAAGCTGATAAAACTCTCCCGGAGAGCGGTCTGCACGGGCATCCTCATCGCGGAAGCAGGGTGCAATCTGGAAATATTTATCAAATCCGGACACCATCAAAAGCTGCTTATACTGCTGCGGAGCCTGGGGCAATGCGTAAAATTTTCCCTTGAATTTACGAGACGGAACAATGTAATCTCTGGCTCCCTCCGGGGAAGAAGCACACAGAATTGGAGTCTGAATCTCCAAAAATCCCATCTCTGTCATTTTCTGTCTCAAAAAGCTGATAACCTGAGAACGGAAAATCATATTGTCTCTTACTTTCTTATTACGCAGATCCAGGTATCTGTATTTCAGACGCAGGTCCTCACGGATCTCTCTGGATGTGGTCACGTCAAAGGGAAGCTGTTTGTAAACTTTTCCAAGCATCTCCACCTTGTGAGCCTCCAGCTCGATGGTTCCTGTTGGAATCTTCGGGTTATAGGTCTCCTCGTCGCGGTGCTGGATAACACCTTCGATGGAAATACAATCTTCCTTGTTGATACCGTTCAAAAGACTGGTATCACGCATAACTACCTGCAATACGCCGTACATATCTCTCAGATCGATAAAGGAAACGCCGCCGTGGTCACGGATATTCTCTACCCAGCCAGCAACCTTCAATGTGGCATCTACATCGCTCTCACCAATCTGATCTAACGTTCTGTTACGATAAAATTCTGATGTGTTCATAATCTCCTCCTGTTTTTTTATTTTGTCAGATAGCAGCTGCACCATCCGACGAATCTAAACCATCACTTTGCCCGGATGGTATTTTTACTCATACTTGGTCAAAAAAAATGTCCATCCTAAGCTATGCTCAGGACGAACAGTATCATGTCCGCGGTACCACCTGAATTACTGCGTTGCAGTCACTCACCGGTTCTAACAACCTGCTGTTTGTCGCACAGTCTGCGGCGCACCTACTGATATCTGGCAAAAAACAGATACGTTCAGATTGCGGCTGGTAAAGTGTTATTCACACAAATTCACTCTATGGAGCTTCCACCGACCTCCACTCGCTGTAAGCGATAATCTGCGCTACTTCTCTTCGTCATCGCCTTGTCATTATATAATCCTATACCTGATAAAGTATATAATATCGAAAAAAGCTTGTCAACGCATATTTGGAAAAGCTTTGAGAAAAAGTAAGGCAGCTTTGATTGCAGTCATAAACCATCATATGTTATAATGAGCTTGTCAACGTAAATATATAATTACGATATTGCAAGGAGACTTCTATGAATCATGAGATACAAGACGAGAGATATTATGTCGCCGATGAAGCCATTTACGATGCTTTTTTTCTGATTCTCAAGGAAAAGGAATTGGATAAGATCACCGTGTCCGATGTGGTCAAAAGAGCCGGGATCGTGCGAAGCACCTTCTACAATCACTATGAAAATATCCCGGACCTGGTAACCGCCATCGAAGACAAGACTATTCACGATATGTTTGTCCTCATGGAAAGATTCCATCCCAAAAATGACCGGGAAATGTGTAAGTCCTATTTTCTGACCATCTGTGACTACACCAGGACCAATCCCTTTCTGGCAAATCTGCTCAGAAACCCCAGGGGAGATGCCTTCTTTGAGAAAGCGATCACCATGCTTCACCGCTATGTCACAAAGGTGATGCAGAATAATACTCCCACCCACCACAGTAAGGAAGAATATTCTTATATGATTGCCTGCACCATAGGCAGTACCATTGGTGTTCTCCACAAATGGAGCAAAGAAGATTTCAAAACTCCCCCAGAGTTCGTCGCCGATATTTTAACTAAGGCTTTTATTACAGGTATGCTTCCTTCTATACTGTAGGCAGCGCCTCGTCGATCATGGCTTCCTGTCTTTTGATTTTCTTTGTTGCGCTTCTGATAAACGGATGTTTTCTCACGACCAGCCCAGTAATCTGACGATAAGTGGGCTGGTTCTTATTATATTGATCCAAAAACGCCTGAAGCTCTGCCTGTATCATCGCTTCATCTAAGCCCTTCGCTTCCACAAGCTCCTGTTCCGGATAAATTCTGGCAGTCAGTCCATTATTTTCTCCTGTCACAATGACCTCTCCTACCAATTCACCCAGCGCCAGTTTATTCTCGATTTCCTCCGGTGAAATGTTTTCTCCGTTGGACAGAATGATCAGATTCTTCACTCGTCCATTGATAAACAAAAACCCATCCTCATCCAGGTAGCCTTTATCTCCTGTGTGCAGCCAGCCGCCCTTTAAGGTTTCAGCTGTCTCCTGCGGCATTTTATAGTATCCCTTCATAACACTGCTGCTCTTTACCAGGATTTCTCCGTTGTCAAAAGAAATCTCGACGTTAGAAAGCGGTCTTCCGATGGATCCGATCTTGTGGTCATCTGGTGTGTTGGAACTGATGACCGGAGAGCATTCGGACATACCATAACCTTCTAAAACATCCACTCCATACTCAGCAAATTTATCAATATAATACGAGTCCAGATGCGCACCGCCGGTAAAGATGATCCTGAGATTTCGGCCAAATACCTTTGTTCCCAACATTTTCTTAGGGATGGCAGGGTCTGCACTGGCAAGCCTTTTATAAATGGTCTCAATCATCATTGGAACCATCAGCATGATACTTGGCTCAAAGATATTCATGTTTCTCACCATGTGTAACAAGGAGTCGTTGATAGCCAAAGTCAACCCCAGGGAAAAGCCCTTCAGCCAGTCCATAACCAGGCAAAATGCATGGTGGATGGGAAGCACGCTGAGCACTACACTTCCAGGCTCCGCTGTAAATTCAACGGCCGCCACGTTGGTCGCCAGGTTGTTCTGAGTCAGCATAACTCCCTTGCTTTTACCCGTTGTTCCGGAGGTGAAAATGATGGTTGCTACATCGTCTGCCTTTGGGCGCTGTGCATCTGAGTCCGTCTTTTCAGAAGCAGTCTTCAGGTCAGCCAAGGATGCCACCTTCTTATCTGTACCTTCCACGGCTTCCTCCTGCAGCATCCAGATTTTCTCAAGCTTGGGGCATGCTGCCAGAATCTCGTCCAGAAGCGCCTTGTTTTTCGGTCCCAGAAAGAGTGCTTCGGAATCGGAGCGATTGATCAGATCAACCAAATCCTCTCCCGGAAGTCCTGCATCCAAGGGAACTGCAACCGTCTTTCCTGTGATGATTCCAAGATAACTCTCAATCCACTCCGCAGAGCTGGTTCCAATCAGGGCGATGTGTTTTCCGCTAAAGCCTTCTGCCAGAAGTCCTTTTCGCACTTTCTCCACCTGTTCCATCATCTCAGAATAGCTTCTGACGAATACTTCCTTTTTCTTCAGCCATTGTATGGCTGTAATCTCTGCATATTTTCTGCTGCTTTCTTCTATTACGTCCCGAATAAGAATTCCCATATTTTTCTCACACTTTCTTTTATAATCTCTCCAGCAGTTCCAAGGCTTCCTCAACTGTCAGCACTTTCAGTACGTCTTCCTCTTCCAGCTCCAGATCAAAGGTGTCCTCCAGCTCCCCCAAAAATGACATAAAATCAAGGGAGCTGAAGCCAA
This sequence comes from uncultured Lachnospiraceae bacterium, assembly GCA_947039785.1. Taxonomy (GTDB): domain Bacteria; phylum Bacillota; class Clostridia; order Lachnospirales; family Lachnospiraceae; genus JALFVM01. The sequence goes on from CAMQZX010000003.1 coordinate 31,107, forward strand.
GATCCTCTCTGAATCTCATACTGTTTGTCATTTCCTCCGGTGTTACCTTACAATACTGTGCTACGATCGTTTTAAACTGCATTTCCTGTGTCATACGTTTTTCCTTCCTTTTGTCTATTCCATTCATCTATGTTTTTACGTTTCCTGTTTCTCTGTTCCTAAGCTTTCTCGCATCGGCCCTACACCAATCTCATAATTTCCCCAATGCTCATATCCGGCTCTGCAATTCCCTTGAAGAGAATCCGCATCATATAATAATATAGAAGCTCCATATCATGCTCCTCCAGATGAGCGGTCTGATAATGGTAGGAGAAGTTCATTCCTCCCTCTTCTGTGTGAGATACGGTCAGATACATTTTCTTCGTCGCCGCACCGTTTGCAAACCATTTGGAGTGCTGTTGGAGATTCACCAGATGTGGATTTTCCATTTTTACAGGCATGGGCTGATAAGTCAGATAGCAGCTCTCATACGTTGTGTGCTCCGGTGTGTGGTAACGTCTTCTCATTTCTTTCTCAATCAATTCCGGGTCGTAGTTGCTGTGCATATAAATCCTGTTTTGTACATTCTGAATCTCATAGGCAGCCGATATAAAATCTGTATCCGGGGAAATCACCGTTCTGCATGGGAACATAATGGTTCTGCTTCCGCCGGATGTCCACTCATCATGGGTGGAACGTCTTGAGATAAAGTTCTCAATGGTAATGTCTTCCTGCCCGTTATTGACCTTGGAAAGATAGGTCCGAATTCCAAGGAGCAAAAGATTGGTCATGGAAAGCTGATGATTCATGCAGAAATCCATCAGGTTCTTCGTCGGCTCCGGCTCCAGATAATAGTCCTTTACCTGTACGAACAGGTTTTCCAGTTCTATATCTGCCGCTCTCAGATTTTCCATACCGTGACGCTTTCTGGCCTCGTCCAGAACGGAAGGGCCCTGGATGTCTGAATAGAGCGGCTCTCCCAGGGCATCTAGCTGATCATCCCAAAACTTTTTGTCTTTGGCAAAACGTTTCTCGTTACTTGCCCGCTTCAAATCCTTCGCAAGGACGGTCTCAAAATCTGCCAGGTCATCCGGATAGCTTGACTGAAATCTATAATGTGTATAAAGCTCCATCAGGTCATTGATCATAACCACCAGGCCGCAGGAGTCGATCAGTCTGTGATCCATATGAATAAAAAATCCATGAAAGCCTTCCGGAAGTTTTACCATACACACATCACACATAGGGATATCGTCCCCGTCGAATGTCTCATAGGCCCACTGCTGCATCAGCTGGTCGGCTTCTGCCAGACTCATGTTGGACAGATCCTTCAGCGGAATATCTCTGGTATCTTTTTCTACGATATACTGTTTTACTTCACCGTCCTTGTCCGGCCTTGTAAAACGAACTCTCATACATCCATAACGTTCAAATTCCAATTGAATACATTTCTTTAAAAGTCCAAAATCCAGCGGTGACTTCAAGGATGCCACTACGCTGACTCCTGATACCTGTTGTGTTTTATATGTTTTAATCCAGTTATGGTGCATTTTCTGCGCTGCTGTTAACGGATAATATTCTTTCATGGGTACCTCCTGTTTTGCTTCGTCTTCTGAGACGTTAACACATTTCACTTCCAATTGCTATCCCCCTGGGGACTTAACAAACAGTTTACCCAGAATTGACCGAGACCTTTCAAAATATAAAAAGCACCTGCCATAAAACAGATGCTAAATCAGTTCAATCATATTTTTCAAAAAATTCCAACAGCTTTTCTCTATACAACTGTGGGTTTTCGTATGCGCAGCACAGATGTCTTGCCTCTGGTTCTAGGATCAGCTCTTTAGGGGCGTGGCACAGTGCATAGTTGTATTGGGTGTTTTTGGGTTCCACGTAAGTGTCCTTCATACCGTGGAAAAACAGGATTGGCCGTTTGTTTGTTTTCATCGCATTTGTGGTGTCAGCTTCTTTCATGGAAAATCCTGCCAGGAGCCTGCAAAACAAATCCACCCGGAACAAGAGAAGCTCCACCCAATGTATATGAAACCAGTTGGCTGCGATATCCTGAAGCTGTCTTTTCATCGAGCAAAAACCACAGTCTGCAATCAGACCTCTCACCATGCCCGGCAGGTCATGTCCCGACGCCATCAGAACTGCCGCCGCTCCCATAGATTCTCCGTACAGATAGATGGGAAGATGGTTTTTGTTTCTCCTGGCAATGTAGTATGCCCAGCCCTGTACATCATACTGCTCCCTGGCTCCAAAGGTGATAAATTCCCCCTGACTGGCTCCGCAGCACCGCTGGTCGATAAACAGCAGGTTGCACTCATTCTCGTGCAGGAATCTGGCCATACATGCAAAATCTCCGAATCCGCTGCCCTTATAGCCGTGGCTTAGCAGGACAAATCTTCTGGCGTTTCTGGCTGGCAGATAATAGGCGTGCAGAAGCAATCCGTCCTCACTTCGCATATAGCAGTCCTGCATCTTCTGCTGTCTGCACCACTCCTTACCTTCCTCATATTCCTGCTCAAATTTGTATCTGGGGTGATTCACTTTCGTGTGGGACAGGCCATACCACTTCTTTTTGACTGTCTTCTTTCTCTCTTTGCAGCGAACCATCATTTCGAAAAAGGGAAGCCCAAGTGCCAGAAATGCACTGCCTGCCGCCCATACCGCTCCTAATGTTTTCAACACTTTATTTTTCATCCTATCGCTTCGACCACCTCACGCACTGTGATCACATCCTCCTCTACAGAAAACTTTATTTCCAGGTTGTTATATCGCATTCCATAGACCCGGTCTGGATCATTTTGATAAGACGGCCGTGGGTCCTGAGCCAAAATCTCTTCCAGTATCTCCCAATCCTCTAAGGGCACCTTCTCCTTCCATTGTGCAGGAAATTCCACCTTAAGCTGATATCCTCTCACCTGGTCTGCAAAGCCCCCGGAAGCCTGGGGATGGCTGTCCACATAGGGCAGATAGGGCTTAATGTCAAAAATGGGAGTCCCATCCATCAAATCTGCTCCTGTCACATGCAGCACCGGGCCGTAAGCATTACTGATTTCTATCTTGTCCAATTTCACGCTGGATAATCCAATGGGATTTGGACGAAACGGGGATCTGGTCGCAAACACGCCCACACGCTTATTTCCACCCAGCCGGGGCGGGCGCACCGTCGGTGACCATTCCGCCCGCTTAGACTCTGAGAATTCCCATAGTAGCCACAGATAAGAATACTCCTCCAATCCCCGGACTGCGTAAGGATTTCTGTACTCTTTCTCAAATATAATCTTCGCCCTGGTATCTACCAGTCCGCTCTGCCGGGGAATCCCGAACTTCGCAGGAAAATCGCTGTGGATTCGGGCGATGACCTTCATCTCCACTGTCTGTTCCATACTACCTCCGTCCTGTCTATGTCAATGATATCACTGCTGTTTTTTACAAACTACTTGCCTCTTTGCGCTCAAACAGCTTCATTATAACTCAGATCGCTGATTTGCGCCAGAACCAGCCGCAGATATTTTCCCATTTTCTCATTTCAGAGAGATATGGTAATGCTCCAGCCAGTAATTCACCTGCAGAAGATACGCCAAAAGCTGCGGCCCTGCCATCAGCTGACCATAGAAAGGTCTTCCATAATCCGACGGACATTTCATATAATTTTCCACCTTTTTCTTGTCAACCAACGTATTCAGCGGTGCATTGCCATCCTCCAGGACCTCTGTAAGTTTCTGCTTTAACAGTTGTTCATAGTTTGGGTCGTAGGTCTTGGGATAGGGACTCTTCCTCCGGTAGAGCACATCATAAGGCAAATGCTTCTCTCCCGCCGCCCGCAGCAATCCCTTCACAATTTTGTTGTGACACTTCATCTCCCAGGGCACGTTCCACACATACTCAATGATCCGATGGTCTGCCAGAGGTACCCTCGCCTCAAGCCCGGTGTGCATACTGGTCCGATCCATCCGATCCAGCAGCGTCTGCATAAACCACTTCAGATTCAGATAGGAAATCTCCCGCCGCCGCTTCTCCTCCGGGGCTTCTCCCGATAGTATCGGCGTCTCCTCCACTGTTTTTCGATAGGCTGCCCTGGCATATTCCTCCAACGGAAGCTCCCGAATCACCTCATCCTTCAAAAGCATGGTCCTGGGGCCAAAATCCATGGACCAGGGGAAGCAGTCTGCCTCAAAGCATTCCTTCTTATGAAACCAGGGATACCCGCCGAAAATCTCATCGGCACACTCCCCGGTCAATGTCACCTTGTGATGCTTTGCCACCTTCCGGCAAAAATAGAGCATGGAGGATTCCACATCTGCCATACAGGGTAAATCGCGGGCGTCCACTGCCTCAAACAGATAGTCATATAACTCTTCGTTGCAGCACTCCAGATAACGATGCCTGGTCCCTGCAAATTCTACCATCTGCTCCACCCAGGGGCGGTCCTGGGAGGGCTGAAAAGCATTTGCCTGGAAATTCACATCATTTCCCCGGAAATCAAAGGAATAGGTATCGAGCACTTTCCCCTGCTTTCTCAGCTCCTCACTGCAAATGGCAGTCACAAAGCTGCTGTCCACGCCGCCAGACAAGAAGGTACAGATGGGAACGTCGGAGATCATCTGCTTTTTGATGGCATCGGTCACGAGAAAGCTGGTCTTTTCCACCGTCTCCTCAAAGGAATCCTCGTGGGGCTGACTCGTAAGCTCCCAATACGTGCAATCCCGGATTCCTGCCTTTCCCACCTCCAGAAAATGTCCCGGCAGCACCTCCTTCACATTCTGGAACACGCCTTTTCCGTAGGTTTTGGCAGGGCCAAGTCCAAACACCTCACAGAGACCTTCCCGGTCCACCGCCGCCTGCATAGAAGGATAGCTCAAGATTCCCTTAATCTCGGAGGAAAACAAGAAGGTGTCACAGTGCATGGCATAAAACAGCGGCTTTACCCCTGCCCGGTCACGAAACAAAAACAGCTTTCCAATCCGCTCATCCCAGATGGCATAGGCAAAAATGCCGTTTAAACGTTTTACAAACTCCCTTCCGTGGAGCATATAGCCGGCCAGCAGCACCTCGGTATCCGAAGTAGTAAAAAAGGTCATACCTTCTGCCGCCAATTCCGCCCGCAGCTCTCTCATATTGTATATCTCTCCATTATAAACGATGGTACAGCGGAGATTTCCAATCTGCCTGGTCATAGGCTGATGCCCCGTTTCCAGGTCAATGATGGACAGACGCACCTGGGACAGTCCGCAATGGGAGGACAGATAAGTCCCCTCATCGTCCGGTCCCCTGTGCTTTTGCGCCTGGTTCATCTTCTCCAGAATCCTGGCCCATTTTTCCGGTTCTTCTTTATAATTTATGGAAAAGTTACTAAATCCTGCAATTCCACACATATCACAACTTCCTTTATATTTATTTGATTTTCCATGACATTCCTTAAAAAGACTGTAAAATAGGCTGAATCTGCTTATGCTCCAATGCCAGCTCCAAAGTCGGAAGCAGCTGGTCGGTATGGGCGATAAGAGAATTGGGCTTTTTCATCGGACTGTCCTGGCCGAAGGGAAGGAAGTAAATATTCTTGGAATTTAAAAGCACTCCGATATTCTTCATGTTCATCCCCAGTCCGTCGTTGGTGGAAATGGAAATCAAAAGCGGCTTTCCGTTCCGCAAATGGGCCTTAGCTCCCATAAGCACCGGAGTATCGGTGATGCCGTTGGCAAGCTTCGCCGCCGTGTTGCCTGTACAGGGGAAAATCACCAGTGCATCCAGATACGCCTTAGGGCCAATAGGTTCCGCCTCCGCTATGGTAAAAATCGGTTCTCTGCCTGTAATCTCTTTCGCCTTTTTCCTGTATTCCTCCGGTGTTCCAAAGCGACTGGTGATGGTCTGGGACGCCCCGGAAAAAATGGTGTAGACATCTGCTCCCGCGTCCACCAGCTTTTGCAGCTCTATAAATATCTTTTCAAAAGTACAAAAAGAGCCGGTTAATGCGACTCCGATTTTTTTGCCTTTTAATTTCGATTCCATATGACTCACTCCAATTCAATCATTCCGTTCTGCTGCCCTGATATCCCAGTTTGCGCCGTTTTGGCTGGCAAACACGGTTCTTACCACAAAGTCTGCCAGACTCTCCCCGGATATTTTGGCTGCATATTTGCCTGGAAGTCCGAGACAATGTAAGGCCCGGATATTTTCCACCTGGGCAGTCTCATAGTCCACTCCGCCCTTTCCCGATGCCAGGTCTATGACAATGGCATCCTTTCGAATCTCCCCCAAAAGCTTTCCATCCAGCATAAGCGCCGGAATCGTATTGTAGATATATTCATACAGATGAATTACCTTTGGCAAATCCTTTAGGAGAATCGTTCTCAGGCCGCAGGCATTGCCATAGGCCAAATCTCTCTCCTTCCTGCAGCACAGAGTCACAGATGCATCAAGACCTTTTAATTTCTCGCACAGGACTCTGCCGCACCTGCCGTAGCCCAGCACCAGGCTCTGGCTGCCGTGAATGTTGGTCTCCTGATTTCGGATGGCCTCCAAAATGGCACCTTCCGCAGTGGCAATGGCGTTAAACACTGCCATCGGCTCATCTTCCATAAAATCATAGCAGGCAACCTGTTTCTCCCGGCATTTTTCCCTGAATTCTCTGGGAATGACTCCGGCAAAGATTTTCTGCCCTGATCTCAGTAAACGAAGAAAAGATTCTATACTTAAATCCGGAAGCTGTTTCTCCGAATAAATGCAATTGCCCTTGAAAAAGGGGATTCCTCCCACAATGACATCTGCCTTTTCCACTGCCTCTGCCAGAGAAAAGACATATTTTCCACAATTTCCATACTCTGAAAGTTCACAAGCGCCGTACACAAAAACAGAGTATCCCTTTTGTTCCAGGCAGGGAACCATATAAGCAGTACGCTTATCTCCTCCCACAACCACAAGATTTCTATCATTCATACTTTTTCTCTCCTCTATAACCTTATTAGTATGTAAAAAGTATTTTTTTGTGCACATAAAAAATGCCGCCATGTTCCACATGCCAGCATTTTTTATAAAAACCTTTCCTTCTTTGCCAAAAGCGCAAAAGCTTATTCTTTCGAACATCGATTCTTTCTTATTCGAAAGCCTTGATTTCAATCCCTTCCTGCGCAAATACCTCTCTGATTTTCTTGACAAACGCAAGAGCCTTCGGGCCGTCGCCATGTACGCAGAGTGTATCGCCCTGAATCTCCAACTCCTTGCCGCTCAATGCAGTGACCTTTCCCTCTTTGACCATACGCACACAACGCTCAATGGCAAAGTCCTCATCTGTGATCATAGAACCCTCCATCTTTCTCGGTACCAAAGATAAATCATCCATATATGCACGGTCTGCAAAAATCTCAGATGCAGTTCTAAGTCCCATCTCGTCTGCAACCTTACCTAAAACAGAACCTGCAATGTTATAAACGATGATAGATGGATCCAACTCATAAACTGCCTGGCAGATTGCGCGGCAACTCTCTTCATCATACTGGTTGATTGCTCCGTGAGGCGCCATATGATGCAGCTTCATTCCTTCGCTCTGTACAAATGCATTCAAAGCTCCCATCTGATATTTGATATAATTTTTCATCTCATCAAAGGACAGCGCCATTTTTCTGCGTCCAAATCCCATTCTATCCGGATATCCAGGATGCGCACCCACTAACACACCATTTTCCTTGGCCATCTTTACGGTCTTAGCCATTACCATGGGATCACCTGCATGCCATCCGCAGGCCACATTTGCTGCTGTTACACATTTGATGATTTCCTCATCTCCGCCAATTTTATAAGCACCATAGCTCTCGCCCAGATCACTGTTCAAATCTACACTGTACATAACAATACCCTCCGATTATCTTTTATTTTTTATCCTCAACACATTCTTATTTATTAACGATATTTACAGGAGCACCTTCGATGAATGCCTTCACATTATCGGCAGTGATATCCATGATTCTCTGACGGGATGCCTGTGCAGCCCAGGAAATATGAGGAGTGATGAAGCAGTTCTTTGCCTGAAGCAAAGGATTGTCCTCTTTGATCGGCTCTGTGGATACCACATCCAAACCTGCTGCATATACTTTACCGCTGTTCAATGCCTCTGCCAGATCCTGTTCAACCACAAGCTGGCCGCGGCTGTTGTTGATGATGATCACACCATCTTTCATCTTGGCGATATTGTCTTTGTTGATGATACCTTCTGTCTCAGGGAACAGTGGGCAGTGCAGGAAAATCACGTCAGACTCAGCCAACAGTGTATCCAGTTCCACATATTCAGCCAGCTTCTTTCCAGCCTCGCTCTGGAATGCGTCGTAGGCAATTACCTTCATATCCAGTGCGTTCAAAATCTTGGCAGTTGCCTGTCCGATACGTCCCAATCCGATGATACCGGCAGTCTTTCCATACAGTTCGATCATTGGATAGTCCCAATAGCACCAGTCTGCGTTGTTGGCCCACTTGCCTTCCTTAACAGTCTTGTCATGATGTCCATAATGAGAGCAGATTTCCAGAAGAAGTCCCACTGCATACTGTCCTACAATCTGTGTTCCATAGGTAGGTACGTTGGCGACAGGAATCCCCTTTTCCTTGGCATACTCATAATCTACCACGTTATATCCGGTAGCCAAAACAGCGATCAGCTTCATGTTCGGACATTTGTCAATGGTCTCTTTTGTAATCGGGGTTTTGTTGATGACTACGATCTCAGCATCTCCGATTCTCTCTGCGATCAGAAGAGAATCCACATAAGAGGTTCTGTCATATACAGTTACCTCACCAAATGCTTCCAGGGGCGCCCAGCTCAAATCGCCAGGGTTTTCCGTATAACCATCCAATACTACAATTTTCATCCTTACTTCCTCCTTTGGGGTAAATATTTTCCGTGCTTAAAAGTTTTCTAAAACTATTATACCATGGAGGATATCTATATAAAAATGAATTATTTATCTATAATATATAAATTTCATGAATGATTCAGCTGTTTGTTTTCTACCACCGCCGTAAAACATTGGGGTACCATCCCATCCTCCTGCCAAAATAAAGCTGTCTATGTGTCCATTTGGCATCACGGTCATATTCTTCCTATCTGTTTTCCACTTGAGAATACTCCTGTACATACCTTACAAACTTTTCAGAGGTGGGCGAAAGCATCTGACCCTTTTGTATAGCAAGTCCCAGAACGCGGGAATAATGTTTTGTAAAATGGCGAACCTCCACATTCTGCCAAACTTCGATTCCCTCCAAAATCACTTTAGAAAAAATGCCGATTCCAAATCCCTTTTCCACCAATTTTAAAGCACTGACAGCATCCGTGCTTCGCATGGCAATATCAGGTCTGATGTTATGTTCTTCAAAGATTTTGTTTAAATCATGCTCTTCTTCTCCAGACACCAGAATCATTCTCTCGCTTTTGATCTCCTCTATGTCAAGTTCTTCTTTTTGAGATAATGCACGTCCCCTGGGGATAAGAACAACAAATTCGTCTTCCCACAGAGGGATAAATTCCAATTCATTATTCTTCACAAAAGAAGACAAAAATCCACAGTCAATCATTCCATCGCTGATCCCGTTTTGCACAGTCTCATATGTGCAGGGAAAGCATTCATATTCTACCTGAGGATATAATTTCAAAAATCCTTTTAAAATATCCGGCAAATAGCTGATGCCGACGCTTGAAATCACTCCCAGACTAAGCTTGCTCTCCTCCAATCCGACAATCGACTTGGCAATTCTCTGAATACGTGCTTCTTCCTGTGCGATAATCTGAAAGGAAGGAAGCACCTTCTCCCCTTCTTTCGTCAAGACAACTCCTGTCCGCAGCCTTTTAAACAAAGGAACTTATTCTGTAAATGGCAGGATCTGGGAGCTATCCGCCGGATTGCAAGTGTTGGAAACACATACAGCACGATCATAACAAAAGGAATACATACGGCAATCTGCAGATAGTGAAAGATCTGAGAACTCATTTGCGGCATGGTGGGAATAATCTGGCTCTCCATATAAAACACCCCTGCCAGAAGCAGCATAAGTATCCACAATATGATGGACTGCCGAAAATTTTACCGAAAGCTTTGAAAGAAATCTTTCCACGGACTGCATTCTCTGTTTTTATGCAATTTTAATGTGCAGTAATACATTATGGGAGCTCTGCAGGAAATTCAGGCACAAAAAACCGCCCAAGATCTTAAAACCTTGGACGGGAAATATAAAGTTTGTAATGAAAAAATCATATTAACCCAGAGAAATCGGACCTCCGCGCAGTTTTCCAGCGGTGGTGATTCTCTTGATGGCTACCATGTATGCAGCCATACGCATCGGTACTTCTTTTTCTTTGCTCAGCTCAGCTACTTCGTTGAATGCAGTCAGCATAATCTTGTTGAGAGTTCTGTTAACTTCCTCCAGATCCCAGGTAAGGCTCTGGATGTTCTGTACCCATTCGAAATAGGATACTACTACACCGCCGGCATTGGAGAGGATATCCGGACAGACGATTACGTTCTTCTTGTTTAAGATTTCATCCGCTTCCACAGTTGTCGGTCCGTTGGCTGCCTCCACAATAATCTTTGCCTGAATTGCCTCGGCATTATCTGCTGTAATCTGATTTTCCAGAGCAGCCGGAATCAGAACATCACATTTACAGGTAATCAGCTCATCGTTGGTGATATGAGTTACTTTGTCATTCTGATAATCGTTCAGTGTGTTTCCGCCAGCCAGGAATGCACGAATCTCATTGATTGGCAGCCCCTCTTCGCAATATACACCGCCTGTGTAATCGCTGACAGCAACTACCTTCTGACCATTGTTATAGAAAATGTCAGCAGCCGTTCCGCCCACATTGCCCATACCCTGGATAGCGATTGCTACAGAACTGGCATCCATGTCGTTGACCTTCAGGCACTCATATGTAATAATCGTAACGCCACGTCCGGTAGCTTCCACACGGCCTACAGAACCTCCGATTTCTACAGGCTTACCAGTTACAACACCTGGTACACAGTGTCCCTGGAACATGCTGTAAGTATCCATAATCCATGCCATTACCTCTCCGTTTGTATTTACATCGGGAGCAGGAATATCTTTGTCTGGTCCGATAATTGGAAGGATACGTGTGGTATAACGTCTTGTCAGACGAATCAGCTCATCTCTTGACAGCTTGGAAGGATCTACTTTGATGCCGCCCTTAGCGCCGCCGTAAGGAATGTTTACCACAGCACATTTAAAGGACATCCAGGCAGCCAATGCCTTTACCTCATCCATGTTCGCATCCTGATGGAAACGGATTCCACCCTTGCAGGGTCCTCTTGCACTGGAATGCTGTACACGGTATCCCTCAAATACCTTTACCTTACCGTCATCCATTTTGATGGGAATGGATACTTTCAATTCACGTTCCGGATAGCAAAGTGTTGCATAGTCGTCTGGATCAAGTCCCAGCTTTTCTGCGGATTGTTTCAGAACAGCAAGCATGTTTTCATAAGGATTATATTCTTTCTGGCTCATGTTCATCTCTCCTCTTCAAATTTGATGAGTTCATTATAACAAGCCCGTATGTTTGTGATTACGGAAAAACCGAAAGGTCTATAGCGGATTTCCGGGAAAGCAAAAAAGCAATCACAGGGAATCATCCTGAATCTTATCTGACAGCTTCTTAGATACCTGAATAAGCGCCGGGATGGAAGGCATGATCCACTCCTTTTTCATAAAAACAATCTGGGCATAAGCCTCCCACTTCTCTCCTGCCCAGTCAAGCACCACAAGCCTTCCTGCTTCCACATCCTCTTTCATAATGCTGTAAGGCAAAAGAGTGATTCCCGATCCGGAACAGACATACTTTTTAATCAGGCTTCCGCTGTCCAACTCCAGCTTGTTTTTTATTTTTACCTGGTTTTCAAAAAGCATGTTTTCAATTTTCCGGGAATAATAGCAGTCCTTCTGAGCCATCACCAGCATCTGATGCTGGAAATCCTTTGGTTTCACTTTCTCTTTTTTCGCCAGAGGATGATTAGGAGCTGCTGCAAAGCACAAGGGTTCCTTAAACAGAACCATTGTCTCAATATCCGACCTCTGAACCGGCTCCATTTCATAGAGATAGGCCATATCGATCTCATCATTTCTCAACTTATCATAAATAGCATTACAATTGCCAATACTGATGGAAAGGGTCACATCCGGATATTTTGTCATAAACTGGGTAAACACAGGAGCCATGCTGTAAAGCCCCAGTGATTCCACAGTCATTACCCGAAGCGTACCCTTAATGGCATTCAGAGAAGACATATCCTTGCAGGCAGTTTTATAGATTTCCATTATCTTCCTGGCGTATTGAAGAAATTGCTCTCCGCCTTTCGTCAAAACGGTTCTTTTTCCCTTGCTCTCCACCAGCTTAACACCCAGTTCGTTTTCCAGAGAAAGAATATGCTCTGCCAGAGTAGACGGTGCATAATTTAATTTAAAAGAAGCTTTCAGATAAGATTTTTCCTCTGAAAACGTAATAAACGTAATCAAGTGTTTTGTATCCATGTTCCATGTTCCTCCTGAAAATTACGCCGGAGCGCACTTTTATTATACATGATTTTTACAATTTACGGAATTTTTATGAAAAAAAACCAGAAAAGCCCCCCAACCGTTCCCCCATATCCGGTAAGTCAAAAAGGGCACCTCCACTCTGGAGATGCCCTCATACTGCCAACGGCAAATTATGTATTGAATCAAGCTCGATTTATCAGCTGTTGTAAATATCTTTGTTCAGCTCGCCTTCTTTTGCATTAACGATAACGTTTGTTGCAGCATCACCGATAACGTTCAGAGGAAGCAGAGCCATCTCAACCGGACGGTTAACAGCTACAACCAGTGCGTAACCAATCAGACAAAGATCTGTTGTCCATCCCATACCAGACAGAACAGTGAAGATCATAGTTGTTCCCGCAATCGGAATGGCTGGTGTTCCCGCTGCTGCACAGATGGACAGGAAAGCCATAACTACCATGTTTGCAGGTGTGACATCGATACCTGCTGCTGTTGCAATGAAAGTAACCGCGAACATATGCATTACAGTAGTACCGTTCATGTTGATTGTCATACCTGTAGGAAGTACGAAGCTGGTAACTTCTTCGCTACATCCCAGCTCGTCGATACAGGTTCTTGTATTCAACGGCAGACAAGCTGCAGAGGAGTTTGTAGAGAAGCCAAATACTCCGACTTTGGCAATCTTCTTCAAAAACTTGAATGGATTCAGTCTTGTTGTCAGATAAATACCAGCTGGATACAGTGTAACAACCAGTAAGAACAATGTCAGCATCGCTGCCACAACGTAAGCTGCAACCGGTGCCAGATACTCAACACCGTAAACAGCAAATGTTCTGGAAATCAGACAGAAAATTGCTATGGGGCCAACTTTGTTGATCAGGAATGTCAAATATAACTGAATAACTTCGTTACCACTCTCCAACAGGGCTTTCAAGGGAGCACCTTTCTCTCCCAGCTGATTCAGGCAAAGACCGATGATAATCGCAACTACTACAACTGCCAGAATACTGTTGTTGGTACTGAAAGCGCCTGTGATGTTACTTGGAACTGCATTCAGAATAACACCAAGGGGGTTGAACGCTTCGATGGTTGATGCCTCTGCCACACCGTCACTTGGAAGTGTTACATTGAATAATCCCAGAGATTTTACTCCATATGCAACGGCACATCCCAAAAATGCTCCACATACATAAAAAGCAAAGAATCCAATCAATGTACGTCCGGCGATACGTCCCAGCTTTGTGGAATTGGAAATACTACACATAGCCAAGCTCAGAGATACCAGAACCAAAGGTACGATAGCAAGCTGCAGACCACGCATAAAAAGCTGACCAATGATGTAGAATAAACCGATGGATTTTACACCTTCTGCAACCGTGATGTCCTGGAACAGGAGCATGTTGATTGTATTCCATATACCTTCCTGACCTGAGCTAATCAGTGATTCTCTCAGAAACAGACACGCAATACCTACTACAAGACCACCAACCAGGGCTATCATCATTTTTTTGACGATTGTCATTTCTTTTTTCTTTTCTTTCATAGCACCCTTATCCTCTCGCATATTTTCATAACTCAAAACTTTATTAAATTTTCAATCCGGATTTCTTTAAGTAAGTTTTCTAAAGTATAACATA
>CAMQZX010000004.1 GCA_947039785.1 uncultured Lachnospiraceae bacterium
GTATTATCAACAAGAAATGTGGGAGAAATCTTAAGATCTTGAGAACTTGTGAAGGGAGAATGTATATGCAAAAGATTCAATAACCTGTAATTACTGCGCCATTGATTGTAACCTGGATTTTTATGTGGAAGATAACCGGGTTGTCAGAACGGTGCCGACAAAAGGTTATCCGGTGAATGACGGATTTTGCTGTATTAAAGGTCTGTCTTTGGACAAACAACAGCAGACCGTGAAACCTAACAGTCTGCCGAAGATTCGGCAGCAGGATGGAACCTTTAAGGAGGTCTCCTGGGAGGAAGGCTTTCAGTATGTGGCAGATAAGTTAAAGGAGCTTCAGGCAAAATACGGTCAGGAAAGTGTGGCAGGAATCAGTACCGGACAGCTGACCATGGAGGAATTTGCTATTTTCGGCCATGTCATGAGAAATTATCTGAAGGCCAATGTGGATGGAAATACCCGCCTTTGCATGGCTACAGCAGTGGTGGCCCATCCCATTCTCTGGGGACGGGTACGACAAAATCAGGTGCCAGATCATAAAATCATTGTCATTGATCCGAGAAAATCTGAGACAGCCATGAATGCAGATTACTGGTATGGTCTGAAATGGAGAAGTGACCTGCTGCTTCTCTATACCGTTGCTAATCAGTTGATTGAGAAGGATTATCTGGATCATTCTTTTATAGAAGAACATACGGAAAAATTCCAGGAATTTTCTGAATTTGTTAAAGATTATACTCTGGAAAAAGGTGCAGAGGGAACTGGACTTTCCGAGGAACAGATTACAGAGTTGGTTGAGTTGATTCACAGCGGTAAGCGCGTATCCTTCTGGTGGACTATGGGTGTCAACCAGGGTTACGAGGCAGTACGCACTGCCCAGGCAATCATTAATCTGGCGCTTATGACCGGAAATATTGGAAAGCCGGGAACAGGCGCAAACTCCATTACCGGACAGTGCAACGCCATGGGATCCCGTTCTTACAGCAACACGGCAGCTTTCTTCGGCGGAGGAGATTTCGCCAATCCTGCCAGAAGAAAGAGAATTGCCCAGGCAGCCAAGAAGCTGGACCTTTTTGTGGTTCAGGATATCTACGATACCATCGAGAGTGCAGAGGATTGTACTGTATTCTTCCCGGTGGTACCCGGTCTTAAGAAAGAAGGCACTTACATTAATATGGAGCGCCGCCTTTCTGCCATGCGTCAGGTACTTCAGAGAGGAGAAAATGAAATTTTCTATACCTGCATGACCGGCGCCATGAAGAAAAATCCCGAGACAGGATATGTGGAATATGACAAGGAGCAGTGCGCAAGCTGCTACATGTGTATCATGTCATGTCCCTATGGAATTTTGAAATATGACAGTATCCATCAGAAGGAAATTATGAAATGTAATATGTGCGTGCATCGCAGCGAAGACGGCAGTGCAAATCCCATGTGTGTGGAAAAATGTCCCATGCAGGCGATTACATTGGAGGAGGTGCAGGAAAAATGAAATATGTAGTGTTGGGCTCTTCGGCAGCAGGAATCAATGGAGCGAGAGAACTGAGGAGAATTGCTCCGGACTGTGAAATTGTATTGATTTCCAAAGACAAAAACATATATTCCCGATGTATTCTCCATCAGTATCTGGGAGGACAGCGTGATCTTGAGAAGCTTTCTTTTGTGGAACATGATTTTGAACGTCTGTATGATGTAGATTGGAAAAAGGGCAGAAGCTGCGTTGGTTTAAAGCCTAAGGAGCAGGTGGTGCTTCTGGAAGATGGAGAGATGGTTGGCTATGACAAGCTTCTGATTGCAACTGGTTCCCACACGTTCATTCCTCCGGTCAAGAATCTGAAGGAGGCAAAAAATGTGGTAGGCTTTCGTAACGTTGAAGATATTGACTTGTTAAAAGAAGTGGCAAAGACATCCAGGAATATTTTGGTTATGGGAGCCGGACTGGTGGGACTGGACTGTGCCAGCGGATTTTTGGAACTGGGCGTGAAGGTGACATTGGTGGAGATGGCAGGATGGCTTCTCTCCAAACAGTTGGATGAGAGAGCTGCCAAAACCTATCAGGAGGCATTTTCCAAACATGGTGTAAAACAGCATTACGGTGTAGGCGTGGAGGAAGTGAGTTTAGATAAAAATCAAAATATCACAGAAGCAATCCTTACGGACGGAACAAAACTGCCCTGTGATTTTGTAGTGGTCACTGCAGGTGTGCGCTCCAATGTGGATTTTTTGGAGGGAACAGGAATTGAGACCAGCTGTTTTGGACTGGTGTACGATGAGACAGGAAAGACCAGTGACGAAAATATTTTGCAGGAGATGTATCAGGAACCAGCCCCATTTGGCCGGTAGCTGTGAAGGAAGGTATCATTGCCGCCAGCAATATGGCAGGGGTACCAAGAAAGATGACCGATTTTTTTGCCAGTAAATCCACCATGAATTTCCTTGGAATTCCCAGCATGTCTCTTGGGTGCCAGCCCTTGGAAAGGCCATGTGGCTGACAGGTGTTGTTATCCATGCTGTGCATATCTGTGTGTTTACTTATCGAAATCTTATCAGAAAGAGGGATATCAATACTTTTGTTCCAAGCTGGTTTGTCACCTACAATGGTATTATGGTCAGCTATTTAAATGTGGAGAAACATTCAAATCAGGTACTGCTATTTCTCTTATATGCCTGTGTACTGGCTTCCCTGGTCTTTATTCTTGTGAAGCTGCCCAAATTTTTCTCCTTTTCCTTCGCTCCGGGCTTTGCAGGAATGACCTTTCCCATGTGCATCGGAATTGTGGCAACCAACAAGATGACAGCTTATCTTGCAGAGACAGGACGAGAGGGCTTATCTGCCCTGACAGCACAGCTTTCTGGTATTCAGGTATATCTGACCACCATGATCGTGGGGTACGTACTGCTGAATTTTCTGATTATGGCACTGAGGATTAATATCGATAACTAATGAAAGGTAGCAAAGAGAATATTTCCGATTAGAGATGAAATATCCTCTTTGTGATTTTTCAGGGCAGAATAGCCACTTCATTTTTCTTTTGATTAAGTTCTTTTAAATAATCCGTTCCCCAATTGCACATGGCATCCAGGATGGGAATCATAGATTTTCCAAAATCGGTGAGGTAGTATTCCGTCTTGGGATTTTTAAATATTCATAGCCAATAAGGGCTTATTTGTATTTGTGCAGGCGTTGTTGTGTTTTTACAGCTTTTCTTATATAATATTAAGAAGCTGATTGAGTATAACTATCAATATTTAACGATAAAATCTATGGGAGGATATGGAAGATGAAGGTATTGATGATTAATGAAAGCCCACACAGACAGGGGAATACGTATGTTGCTTTGCATGAGATGGAGAAGATTTTTGCTGAGGCTGGGATTGAGACGGAAAAAATAAGAGTGATAAGTTGTCTGGCTTATATGAATTCAAAATGGGAGAAATTCTGCTGCTGCCTATGAAGGGCAGTCTTCGATAGCGTTCGACAAGAAATTAGAGAAATTGTATTAAATTGCTAGTCATTGTTCTAATGATTTGATACAATAATAAAGAACGAAAAAAACTGTACAGGAGAGAGAAAAATGGGGATTAACAGTATTTTGTTCCTTTTCGGAGGACTCGGTTTATTCTTATTCGGCATGAATTACATGGGGGAAGGCCTGGAACTTGCGGCTGGACCTAAGATGAAGGATTTGCTGGAGAAGCTGACCAGAAACCGTGTGATGGGCTTTTTGCTCGGTACCCTGGTCACAGTGGTCATTCAGTCGTCTTCTGCAACCACGGTCATGGTTATGGGATTTATCAATGCCGGAATTATGGATTTGGCCCAGGCCACCGGAGTTATTATGGGTGCCAATATCGGTACCACCATCACAAGTGTGCTGATTGCGCTTGATGTGTCAGGGATTGCACCAATCTGCATTTGTATCGGCGCAGTGATGATGCTTTATGCGAAAAAGAAGCAGGTAAAGTATGCAGGACAGGTTATTTTGGGATTTGGTCTGCTGTTTCAGGGATTGGATACCATGAGCGGAGCTATGGCTCCGTTGAAGGATTCGGCATTATTTCAGGATTTTATCTTAAATGCAAAGAATCCTGTGCTGGGATTTTTGGTGGGTGTTCTTTTGTGTTCTGTGATTCAAAGTTCTTCCGCCGCTGTCGGTGTACTCCAGGCACTTGCCATGCAGGGACTGATGCCCCTTCATTTTGCGGCATTTTTGATTTGCGGTATTAACGTTGGTTCTGCTACGCCGCCGCTGATTTCTGCCTTTAATGCCAAAAACAATGCAAAGCGTGCCGCTATTATCTATTTGCTGTTTAACATCATCGGTGTTGTGATCTTTATGCCTCTTACCTTACTGACACCGATTACGGACATCATTGAGCAGCTGGTGCCAAGCAATGTGTTCCAGATTTCTCTGTATCATATTCTGTTTAAGGTGGTAACAGGTCTGGTTCTTCTGCCATTTGTAGACTGGATGGTAAAATGTACATACAAGATTATTCCGAAACAGGCCCACGAAAGTGCATTCCGTCTGAAATACATTGACCCGGATATGGAAGGTTCTCCTTCCGTTATGTCTCTGCAGGTGAGACGGGAAGTACAGCGTATGGCAGATGTGGTTCGTGAGAATCTGGAAGATGCCGTGGAGGGTCTGATTAACCAGGATATTACCATGGCAGCGAAAATTCAGGAGAGAGAGCAGCTGGTCGATTATCTGGCGTCAGCCATTACAGATTTTTTATCCAAGGCCAATGCAAAGGCCCTGCCGGAGAAAGTTTCCCAATATCTCGGCGATGTGTTCCACGTGATCAACGACCTGGAGCAGATTGGCGACCATGCGGTAAAGCTGTCGGAGCAGACGGAAAAATGCGAGGACAATCATCAGCGTTATACAGAAATTGCAAAAGAGGAGCTTCGTCAGATCTATCAGATGGATATGGAGTTGTTTGATGAGGCACTTCAGCGTTTCCAGAGCAGTGAGACATCCACAGAGAAGTGGATTGCCATGAAGAAAAAAGAGCGCAAGATTGTTAAGACGGTGACTCAGGCACAGACCAATCATATGCAGCGACTTCAGCATGGTACCTGTAGTTTTGAGCAGGGACTGACCTTTATTGAAGCATTGAACAGTCTTTCAAGAATTGTAAATCATGTTTCCAACATTGCAGAATTGTTCAGCACCAAGCAGATGGATCTGATGAAAAAAAGTATGTAATAAGTAATATGATGGCCAGCAACCTTATATAAGGCTGCTGGCTATTTCTTTATGCGACACTGCTATTGGTAAAGCGTATCGTTAGCTTGCTTTGCAGACCGAATTAATTTTCTTTATCCTTAATCTCGCTGTGAAGCTTCTGTAAAGATTTCACATCTCCGTTTCCATGTTCTTTCACGTAACGGATACCCTTGGCAGTTACTTTGGCAGCGGCGATGGTGGTCATGTAAGGGATTTTTGCCTTGATAGCCGCTTTGCGCAGGTAGCTGTCGTCGTGAATACTGTCTTTTCCAACTGGAGAGTTGACAATCAGGTCAATCTGGCCGTTGGTGATCATATCCAGAATGTTTGGACGTCCCTCGTATAATTTCTTAACCTTCTCAGCCTGGATGCCAGCTTCACTGATCAGATCATAGGTGGTACCGGTGGCGAGAATCTTAAAGCCATCGTCAGCGAAGCTCTGAGCAACTTCCACAACCTCAGCCTTATCCTTGCGGTTTACAGAGATAAGAACGGTTCCCTCCAGCGGAAGCTTGGATTGTGTAGCTTCTTGTGCTTTGTAGAAGGCTTCTCCATAGGAAGGCGATAATCCAAGAACTTCTCCGGTGGACCGCATTTCCGGTCCCAGTACCGGGTCAACTTCCTGGAACATGTTGAATGGGAAGACTGCTTCCTTCACTCCATAATATGGAATATCCTGTTCTTTTAACTCTGCCACAGGGGATGGACGGCCGGTAATCCCGGAAGTAATGATATCAGTTGCCAGCGGTACCATGCGGATGTTGCAGACTTTAGATACCAGCGGAACAGTACGGGATGCACGAGGGTTGGCCTCCAGAACATACACTTTACCATTTTCGATGGCATACTGCATGTTCATCAGACCCTTCACGTGCATTTCCTCGGCGATCTTTCTTGTGTATTCCTTAATGGTGCGTACATTTTCCTCAGAAATGTGTACAGAAGGAATGATACATGCAGAGTCACCGGAATGTACGCCAGCCAGCTCGATGTGCTCCATAACAGCAGGAACAAATGCATGATTTCCGTCGCTGATGGCATCTGCCTCACACTCAAGAGCGTGATTTAAAAAACGGTCAATGAGGATTGGACGGTCTGGTGTAACACCTACTGCAGCCTTCATATAGCCTTCCATGCTCTCATCGTCGTATACCACTTCCATGCCTCGTCCACCCAAAACGTAAGAAGGACGAACCATAACCGGATAGCCGATTTCCTTTGCGATGGCCAGGGCTTCCTCCACAGTGGTGGCCATTCCGGATTCCGGCATAGGAATCTCTAATTTTTCCATCATCTCACGGAACAGGTCGCGGTCCTCAGCCAGGTCGATGACAGAAGGTGAAGTTCCAAGAATCTTCACGCCGTTTTTCTCCAGGTCGGATGCCAGATTCAGAGGAGTCTGTCCGCCGAACTGAGCGATAACCCCTACTGGTTTTTCTTTCTTGTAGATACTCAGTACATCTTCCAGAGTCAGGGGCTCGAAATAGAGTTTGTCAGAGGTATCGTAGTCTGTGGATACTGTCTCGGGGTTACAGTTTACGATGATGGTCTCAAAGCCCAGCTTTTTCAGCGCCAGAGAAGCGTGAACGCAACAGTAGTCAAATTCAATACCCTGTCCGATACGGTTTGGTCCGCCGCCCAGGATCATGATCTTCGGTTTGTCAGTGTTTACCGGGTTTTTATCCTCTGCGTTGTAGGTGGAGTAGTAATAAGCACTGTCCGGAGTACCGCTTACGTGTACGCCCTCCCAGGCTTCCTCCACACCAAGCTGGATGCGGCGATTTCTCACGTCATCCTCTGGAATCTCCAGAATCTGGCTTAAGTACTTGTCAGAGAAACCATTTTTCTTGGCAGAAATCAGAGCCTGGTCTGATGGCAGGCTGCCCTTGTTGGCGGCAAGCGCTTCCTCTTCTTCTACAAGCTCCTTCATCTGCTGTACAAAATAAGTCTTTACCTTTGTGATATCGAAAATCTCTTCTACCGTTGCACCTTTGCGCAGTGCTTCATACATGATGAAATGACGATCACTGGATGGGGTGATTAGCAGCTGAAGCAGTTCTTCTTTTGTCTTGCTGTTGTAATCCTTGGCATAGCCGAGACCGTAACGTCCTGTCTCCAGGCTTCGAATAGCCTTCTGGAAAGCTTCCTTATAAGTCTTACCGATACTCATGACTTCACCTACGGCGCGCATCTGAGTACCCAGCTTGTCTTCTACGCCTTTGAATTTTTCAAATGCCCAGCGGGCAAATTTGATTACCACATAGTCGCCGTCGGGAACGTATTTATCCAGCGTACCGTATTTTCCACAGGGGATGTCCTTTAAGGTCAGTCCTGCAGCCAGCATGGCGGATACCAGGGCGATGGGGAATCCGGTTGCCTTGGATGCCAGTGCGGAAGAACGGGAGGTTCTCGGGTTAATCTCGATGACCACGATACGGTCTGTTACAGGGTCATGTGCGAACTGTACATTGGTTCCGCCGATTACCTGTACGGATTCTACAATTTTATAAGCCTGTTCCTGCAATTTCTTCTGACATTCCTCAGAAATGGTCAGCATAGGAGCGGAACAGAAAGAGTCGCCGGTGTGTACACCCAGAGGGTCAATGTTCTCAATAAAGCATACCGTGATCATATTGTTGTCTGCATCGCGGACAACCTCCAGCTCCAGCTCTTCCCAGCCAAGAATTGATTCTTCTACCAGAACCTGTCCCACAAGGCTGGCCTGAAGTCCTCTGGCACATACGGTTTTTAATTCTTCTTTATTATATACAAGTCCGCCGCCGGCACCGCCCATGGTGTAAGCGGGGCGAAGTACTACCGGATAACCCAGCTGGTCTGCAATGGCGAGTGCTTCGTCCACGCTGTAGGCAACTTCGCTTCGTGCCATCTCGATTCCCAGAGCATCCATGGATTTCTTAAACTCGATACGGTCCTCACCGCGCTCGATGGCATCTACCTGGACACCGATTACCTGTACGTTGTATTTTTCCAGAATTCCTTCTTTTGCAAGTTCTGCACATAAGTTCAGTCCAGATTGGCCTCCCAGGTTGGGAAGAAGTGCATCTGGCCTTTCTTTGGCAATGATCTGCTCCAGACGTTCCACATTCAGAGGTTCGATGTAAGTGACGTCTGCTGTTTCAGGGTCAGTCATAATGGTTGCCGGGTTTGAATTCACCAGTACAATCTCATACCCAAGTTTTCGCAACGCTTTACAAGCCTGGGTTCCGGAATAATCGAATTCGCAGGCCTGACCAATGATGATCGGTCCGGAGCCGATAATAAGTACTTTGTTGATATCTGTTCTTTTTGGCATAAGTTTCCTCCTGAAATGAATTTCATTCGTTTTCCGACATCTATTATATAGGAGAATGAGAAAAAAAAATAGTGAAAATTTACTTTTCTGAAAAAAATAGAGAAAAATGTTTCTTTTGGTAGTTTCCCTGTGGGGATGCAAGGGACAGGTTTCAGAAAATTTATCAGGAATGGCTGAATTGTTTGCTTGTATTCAGTCTGCGGATGGGTTATAATTTCCTTTAAATAGTCTGTCACCAAGAAAGACGTGAGCAAAGAAAGGAGCGATGACATGACAATCAAAGAACAGGCAGCGAAAATCAAGCTGGACAGTACGAAAATGGCAGCGACTACACTGGAAGAGAGAAACCATGCTCTTCGTGCGATTGTGGACGCCTTGCTGGCAAATAAAGAAGCAATCATCAAGGCAAATGAGGAGGATTTGCAGCAGGCAAAGAGTGATAATGTGGCGCCTCCTCTGATTAAGAGATTAAAATTTAATGAAGAGAAATTAGTGGATGTAACCAAGGGAATTCAGGATCTGATTGGTCTTTCGGATCCTTTGGGCAAAGTGCAGATGAAGAGGGAGCTGGATAGTGATCTTCTCATGGTGAGGGAGTCATGTCCCATTGGTGTAATTGGAGTGATTTTTGAGGCACGTCCCGATGCCCTTGTGCAGATTGCAACCTTATGCCTGAAAAGTGGTAACTGTGCCATCTTAAAGGGTGGAAGCGAGGCTATGCACACAAATAGAAAATTGTTTGAGGTAATTTACCACGCGGCAGTGGAGGCGGGAATGCCGGAAAATTGCCTGTTCCAGGTAGAGGCAAGAAGTGAAATCAACGAGCTGCTTGAGTGTCATGAGTCGGTGGATCTTTTGATTCCGAGAGGCTCCAATGCCTTTGTGCAGTATATTATGAACAACAGCAAGATTCCGGTTATGGGTCATGCAGATGGAATTTGTCATATTTATGTGGATAAGGCGGCTGACATTGAGAAATCCATCAAAGTGATCGTTGATTCCAAGACCCAGTACACAGCAGTGTGCAATGCTACAGAAACTTTATTGGTACATAAGGATATTGCCCAGCAGCTGCTTCCAAAATTGAATGAAGCCTTTAAGCAGAAGCAGGTGGAAGTAAGAGGAACCGAAGAAATCTGCCAGATCATTGACTGTGAGGAGGCCACTGAGAAAGACTTCCGTACGGAATATCTGGATTTAATTATCTCCATCAAGACTGTCAGCCACATGGAAGAGGCAATTGAACACATCAACAAATATGGATCTCACCATACGGACTGTATTTTAACTGAGGATGCTCAGACTGCAGAAACCTTCATGCAGTATGTGGATTCCGCAGGAGTATATCAGAACTGCTCCACCAGATTTGCTGATGGCTACCGCTATGGTTTCGGTGCCGAAGTGGGTATCAGCACCGGTAAACTGCATGCAAGAGGTCCGGTGGGGCTGGAAGGTCTTTGTACTTATAAATATAAGATGTTTGGAAATGGAAACGTGGTAGCAGATTACGTAGAAGGCAGGAAGCAGTTTCACTTTAAAGATTTAGAGATATAACAGATGAAAGCTACAGAGTGTTTACTGCAGGTGGCTGCACCAATCAGGGAGAACTATCCGAAGGAACTGCCGGCAGCAAATACAGGGGAGCTATGATTTGCATAAGTCATAGCTCCCCAAAAATCATAAATATTGCAGGATAGGATAATCCGACATATTACCTGCAAGGTTTATTCTGATTTTTTCTTATATTTATTCAAAGCCACTTCTGGCAATTTTCAAAATATGAGCATAGGAATTTTATATTCAAAAAAGAATAGTGTCTCTACCAAGTTCTGTACAACGCATACACAGATTTATTCTATCCGTGTATGAAAATGTCTGGTTGTTTAGAGTAAGATTCCATATTTTTTCAGGCGATAGGAAAGGCTTTGGCGGCTGATTCCCAGGGATCTGGCAGCTCGGGAGATGTTATTTCCATAGTATTCCAACACGTCCCGCAGGATTCGGGATTCATAATCTCCCACCAGATGTTCCAGTTTGGAGTGGTAAATGTCCAATGTTGTTTCTTTCTGAGAGGAAAGGGGCGTGGATTCAGGCGTTTCCTTTGTTAAGGTTCCTTTCATATAGACCGGAAGGCAGTCAGGATTGATTTCACCTTCCTCCATCACATTCATGGCATAATCCAGCACATGATACAATTCACGCACATTGCCAGGCCAATTGTATTGTTCAAAAAGAGTCATGACCTGTGGGCTTACCTGTTGAATAGATTTGGCAAAATGACGACGCTTGGTACTGATGTAATGTTCAATCAACGGCTTCAAGTCATCAAGCCGGTCACGAAGAGGCGGGATGACAATCTGGACAGAAGACAGGCGATAGAACAGATCGCGACGTAATTTTTCCTGCTCTACAGCAGCAAAAGGCTCCTCGTTGCAGGAAGAGATGATACGCACATCAGTATGGAGCAGTTTGTTGCTTCCGATTCTTCGGAAAGTGCCTTCCTGTATGACACGCAGAATTTTTGCCTGCATGGCAAGGCTCATGGAGTTTAGTTCATCCAGAAACAAGGTTCCGCCGTTGGCTTCCTCAAACAGCCCAGCCCTGCTTTCGCTTCCTGTATAAGCTCCCTTGGTTGTGCCAAAGAGCATACTCTCGATGAGAGTATCCGGAAGAGCGGCACAGTTTACCGCAACAAAATTTTTCTGGCTTCTGGGGCTTGCCCGGTGGATGCTCTGGGCGAACATTTCCTTTCCGGTTCCTGTCTCCCCAATCAGAAGAATGTTAAAATCCAGGGCAGCAAATTTCTGCGCCAGTTCAATGGCATTTCGGAAAGATTCATTTTCTCCGATGATTTGATCAAAGGAATAGCCAGACAGTTTCACAGAAGGGTTTTTCTCTGTGTATTGATTCAGAGCGTTTAGGATGGTATCTACTTCTTTTTTTCGCTTATGAATGGCTAGAATATCCCGTTCAAATAATACGGCTCCTTCCAGCTTTCCATCGTAGCTTAATGGGTAGGCAGTGTTGACTGTGGTCACGTCTCCTGCGGTGACGGAAGAAAAGGTGTCTACCAGGTTTTTCACTGGGGCATGTTCCTTCAGACAGGATAATACGGTACTTTTTTGGGGATCCACGTTCCAGATATCCAGCATGTGCTTTCCGATGATTTCCATGGAATCCGGTATGGTTGAAATCTGACGGCTGTTTTGATTGCAGTAGAGGAGAACTCCATTCTCATCGTAAATCTGAATTCCATCATCTATTTTTTCCAGAGCTTCTTTTAGCAGCCATTCCATTTTGTCTTTTTGGTTCATTTCAATAGAAACCTCCTATTTACTAGAGTGTGTTTGAAAAGATGCAAAATAATTTAACAATAGGCAAAAAAAATTAACACATTTCTTCGGAAAATTATTATACTGGAAATTTTTAATCACGTCAATCTCGCAATTTTTCCCTGTAAAATCAATACTTCCCAGAGGAGAAGGGGAGTCTGGCACGAAGTTTGCTTATATATATTTACAAAGGAATGAAAAAACAGATATAAAAAGCAGGAGGTTGAATGAAATGAAATCTATTATTCTTGGAAAACACATAACAGTCGAAGACGTGGCAAAGGTGTCCAGGTATCATGCACCCGTAGAATTTTCAGAAGAGTTTTGCAACCGGGTAAAGAAATGTCGGGGCTTTGTAGATAAATTCAGCAGAGAGGGACAGGCAATCTATGGTCTGACAACCGGTCTTGGAGATAACTGGAGAAAATTTATCCCTGAGGAGGGACGAATCGCCATTCAGAGAAATAACATTCTGGCACATACCTGTTCCGTGGGAGAGCCGATTAATGAGGAGTGCACAAGAGCCATTATGTTTGTGATGCTGGTTCATTTTGGAAGCGGTCACACAGGAATTCGCCTGGAAACTCTGGAGCTGATTCGGGATATGCTGAACTGCAATGTGGTGCCCAGAGTGCCCGGACATGGTTCTGTGGGATACATATCTCTGGAAGGGCATATCGGAATGGTACTGATTGGAGAAGGAAGTGCCTGGTATCAGGGAGAGCTTCTTTCAGGAAAGGAGGCACTGGCACGGGCAGGTCTGGAGCCTACTGTTCTTTCTTCCAAAGAAGGCCTGACAATGGTTTCCGGTACTACTTCTGTGACTGCTCTGGCGGCTTTGGCTCTCTACGATGCCGTAACTCTTGTCAGAACAGCGGACATTGCAGCGGCTCTTACGCTTGAAGTGCTGAAGGGAAATCTGATGGCCATGGATCCTCGCGTCATGGCAGTTCGTCCCCATCCGGATCAGAGTAACACAGCAGCTAATATTCGAACCATTTTAAAGGACAGTCCTATTCTGGAAGCGCATCCCAATCATCGTCTGCAGGACGCGCTCTCCATGCGCTGCGTTCCTCAGCTTCACGGAGCAGTTAAGAAATACGTCAAAGAAGGGGTGGAGGTGTTAAATATTGAGCTGAATTCTTCTGTGGATAACCCGCTGCTGTTTGAGCAGGAGGATGGAAATCCTGTGGCTCTGATGGCATGTAATGCCGATGGAACTTATCCTGGACTGGCTGCAGATGTTATGATGATTGCAGTGACAGATCTCTGTAAAATGTCTGCCAGCCGTATCGACCGTATGCTAAACCGCCTTGTCAGTGAACTGCCTGCTTTCCTGAACAAAAATGCAGAGTACAATAATGGATTTATGATGATTCAGTACGCTGCGGCAGGACTTCTGGGAGAGCTTCGAATTCTGTCTCACCCGGCAGTGGTGGACAATCTGACCACCTGTGCCAATCAGGAGGATTACATCAATATGGGATACAATGCGGCGAAAAAGGCTTACGACGGCATTCATCTGGCAAAATACATTTGTGCCGTGGAGCTGATCTGTGGAGCACAGGCTCTCGATTGCTACGACAATCTTTCATCGGCACCAGCCACGAAAGCAGTTTATGACTTATTGAGAACAGTGGTACCTGTAATGGAAAATGATGCTGCCCTCACACCTTTTATGGAAGCGGTTGCAGATCAGATTATGGGGCAGGAATATATTCAGGCAGTGGAGAAAGTCACAGGCCCTCTGTTTTTCTAACGCCTGCCGAAACATAAACAGATAAAGGAGAAAAGAAGTATGCTTACAAAAATTGATAATATTACTTTGATTTTATGTGTTGCCGGTGTCTTATTAATCGGAAAATATTTTTCCAGAACCTCCCAGGATATGGACAGCTTTTACAAAGCCAACAAATCTCTGCCGTGGTCTTTGGCCGTGGGAACCTTAGTGGCTTCCTGGTATGGAGGCGCCGGAGTAATCGGAACCATCGGATATGCTACCACTATGGGAGTGTCGGCGTTTTTCATTTGGTCGGTATGTGTACATATGACCCGTTTTCCATTGGCATTGTGGGTGGCTCCCAGGATTTCTGTGAAGGTAAACACCACTATGACAGAGTTGTTAAACAGATATTACGGAAGACTGGCTTCCTTCATCGGTTCCATTGTACTGGTGGTTTCCTGCCTCTCTATTGCGGAAATTGCTGCCACTGGATATGTTGGTGTTGCTGCCTGGAATGTAAATAAGTTTGCAGTGGCTTTCGGCGTTGTGTTGGTTGCTACAGTGATTACCTGCCTTGGCGGACTGATGGGTGTGGCTGTGACGGATATGATCTTTTTCTTTTTGATGATTGCCTGTGTAACAGCAGTTTTTCCGTCCATTTTCTTTAAAGCAGGTGGGTTTGCGGGAATTGAGGCTGCTCTTGATCCTGTGGCTCCCCAGATGCTGACTCCCCTGGGAGGAACGCCGGTGGGACGTGCTATTTGCCTTATTGTACTGTGTATCAATGTATACAAAGACCCTGCCTTCTATCAGAGATTTACTGCATCCAATTCTGTGAAAACCGGTAAGAGAGCGATGCTTACCTGCCTGTCTATCTGGATTTCTTTTGATGTGGTGTTGATTTTTACCGGTATTATTTTACGCTCTATGGATCCATTTTCCACAGCACAGCCGGAGGTTGCCTATGTACAGCTGATTCTTTCCAATTTGCCTGTGGTGGTCCGCGGACTCTTTGTATTTGGCCTGATGGGAGCTATTGTATCTACCATTGACTCCTATTTCCTTATCGGAGGAGAAATCTTCTCCCGGGATATTATCGGAGCGCTTCGAAAGAAACCTCTGACCGATCGACAGAGTATTGGTATCACCCGGATTTGCTGTATTGTATTTGGTATCATTGGACTGTTTACTGCCTTTAAATTTCCATTGGTGTACGATGCTTTTCTGTTTATCAACAGTTTGAGTATGTGCGGATTGTTTGTACCAGTTTTGGCAGCCATTATGTACAATGGCAAAAAGACTACCACTGCCGGAATTTTCAGTATGGTAACTGGTACAGTGTCCTGGATTCTTTTTACCGCTTTTCCAGTCAGCAGTGAATTACTGGGAGGAACGGTAGACGCCCTTTTGATTGCACTGCCCATTTCTTTCGTGGGATATCTGATTGGAAATCGTTTTGGAAAGGTGCTCCATGAGGATC
The DNA here is from genome assembly GCA_947039785.1 of uncultured Lachnospiraceae bacterium. Lineage (GTDB taxonomy): Bacteria > Bacillota > Clostridia > Lachnospirales > Lachnospiraceae > JALFVM01. Next base: position 15,080 of record CAMQZX010000004.1, read on the forward strand.
AGGAATTTGTCTATGGGGTGACTGGCAATGAGCAGACCATTTCTTCTGAGAGTATTCAAAAGGAGGTACAGGAGCAGCCCGCCATGCCTACCAAAGAGGAATTGCGTGTGGAATGGATTGGAGCAGATGGAGGGCTGGTATTGCTGTACTGTGTGTTGGCGGTGATATATACAGTGGGAATTGTCTGCCGCATTGATGTGATTGTGGGACTGATGGCACCGCTGATTGCTTTGGGCATCACCACAGCAATTTTCCTGCGCTACTGTTCTGAGGTATTCCATTTTACAAAAAAAGCAGGAAATAGGAGTGAAAATTAGTGATTGACTGCTGGACAACTGCGGTATCCGGCGGTTGTCAGGCGGTTAGTCGTTAAAATATGGAAGGGAGGATGTTTGCATGGAGATTACAGCATTGCCAACTACATTGTCGATGGAGAAAGCCATGAGTATTGCCGAAAAAAGAGGGAACTTTCTCGGCAGGCTGCTGTTGGGAAAGAAGGAGATTACGCTGAAGCTGATGTATCTGGAAAGCAAAGAAATCGTGTATCAGATGAAATATCAAAAACTGTCTCTGCCGGGACGCTCTGGCAGAAAACAGTTGGATACTCAGAAGATACGGATGCTGGTGGAAGGTACTCGCTGTATGCCTGCTTTTCTGGAAGAAGAGTTAAATACGGTGACTCTCCAGATTGAGGATGAAGATTCTCTTCAGAAAAGCTCATTTCCGGAGCAGAAGATGATTGAAGAGGGAAAATATCTGGCACGGCGTATGGTGCGCAGGCAGTCCGGTAGAGATGTGACTCTGGAAACCAAGTCCACTCGATCTATTTACCGCCCTTATTATATTGCCTTCTATGGAGAATTGAAGGAAGGGAGCAAGGTGCGCTATCTCCCCATCCCAGCAGATGGAAATGAAGTGCGAAGCACTTTGTAAAACGAAATGGCATCATCTGCTCTGGGTGAATCTTTCTTTGACACCTGACATATCTGTGCTATAATGTATGGGAAGAACGTGAAGGAGGAGAGTTGATTATGATAACCCAATTATCTGTTGTGGTGAAGAACAAGCCGGGCAGTCTGAGAAATGTGACTAAGCTTCTGGCAGAGAATCAGGTGAATTGTTTTTGCATTTCTACATATGATGCTCCTGATTTTGGCATCATTCGTATGATTGTAGATGATCCGGAGAAAAGCTATCGTGTTCTGGAGGAGAATGGAGAGCTTGTGATGAAAGATAGGGTAATAGCTATTCCTATGGAGAACAAGCCGGGATTTATGAGCGGAATTCTGGATGTGGCATATCGTGCCAACATCAATATAGACTGTCTGTATTCTTATATCAGTGATTCGTTAAAATCTGCCGTGCTGATTTTCCGTGCAGAAGAAGGCGACGAGACGGAGTGCATTTTCCGACAGAATGGATATAAAACAATCTCAGATATTTCTGAGTTATAAGTTGCCACATATGTATAAAAAGAACCAGCGGATTTTTTCTAAGCAGTCAGGTATGCAGGAAAAGGTCCGGTGGACTTTTTTAGCAAAACAGACAGACCAGACAGGAATGCTGGTCTGTCAGCATTATAATACGGGGAGGATTTACATGTTGAAAAAAGTAACATTATGCTGCTTTAGCCCAACAGGCGGAACAAAAAAGGCAGCAGAAGCATTCTGCTGTGAGTTGGCAGAGGAAGTACAATGGATGAATCTGATGGAGGAAGAGACAGTATCTTCTGCATTGGAAGGTGAGGTAGTGGTAGCCGCAGCGCCGGTTTATGCCGGAAGAGTTCCTGCTGTTGAGATTGAACGCCTGAAATGGTTTCAGGGTTGCGGTAAGAAGGCCGTTACGATAGCTGTATATGGTAACCGGGCTTACGATGATGCCCTGTTGGAGTTGAATGATACTATGGAGGAGCTGGGCTTTCAGGTAATTGCCAGTGCAGCTCTTGTTGCTAAGCATTCACTGGTTCCAAACGTGGCTGCCGAGAGACCGGATGAGGAAGATTTTAAAGAAATCCGGGAGTTTGCACAAAAGGTAAGTGAGAAGCTTGCGCAGGAAAGGATGGAAATGCCGGAAGTTCCTGGCAATAAACCTTACAAGGAAGCAGGAAAAATGCCCACTACGCCGATTACTCTGGAAACGTGTGACAAATGCGGTATCTGTGCAAAAGTCTGTCCAACCAAATCAATTTCCATCACTGCCAAAGTGTCTACAGAGCTGGAAAAATGTATTTTCTGCGCTGCCTGTATCGCTCATTGTCCAAAGCAGGCCAGAATTTTGCCTCCGCCGGTGCAGGAACAGCTCCATGGCAAGCTGTCTCCATTGGAGGCTGTGAGCAACAAAAATGAATTCTATCTGTAATCAGGATTTTGCAGTGACTGTCTGACAGGATTTGACAGGGCTGTCGGGAATCAGAAGGTCTAACACAGCAGAAAGAAAGCTGCGGTGTTTAAAGATTCTGATTTCCGGCAGCTTTTTTCGGTTACCAAGTATGCGTGAAAAGATCCAGTGGATCTTTTCTAAGTTGCCAAGCATGCGTGAAAAGATCCAGTGGATCTTTTCTAAGTAAGCAGTACTTTAGCGGAATCTTAACAGGAAAATATGCTATAATGATAAATAATCCTGGCAAGTGTGTGTCGGGAAAAGGAGGAACACAATGACGAAATATACATCGAAGTCCATCATGCACAAGGAGCATTCGAAAAAGAAAAATTGTATCATTACCTTTCTGATTTTGGCGGCAGTGTCCAGTATTTGTTTTTTGTTTCAGAGGGTGGTTCAGTCGGATACTCATGTGCCCCTTTTGTTTGTGCTGGCAGTGTTGTTTATTTCACGGTTTACAGATGGATATGTATATGGAATCGTAGCTTCTGTAATTGCAGTGTTTGAAGTGAATTACATGTTCACGTATCCGTATTTTGAATTTGATTTTACGTTATCTGGATATCCGATTACCTTTGTTGCTATGTTGACAGTGGCTTTTTGCGTCAGTGCTCTTACCACCCAGATTAAAAATCAGGAAAAAATACGTCTGGAAGTGGAAAAGGAGAAAATGAGAGGTAATCTGCTTCGGGCAGTTTCCCACGACCTTCGAACTCCCCTTACTTCCATCGTAGGTTCAGCGTCGGTGATCATTGACAATGCAGCTGTACTGCCGGAGCAAAAAAAAATGGAGCTGATTCGGGATATTAAAGAAGAGGCTCAGTGGCTGATTCGAATTGTGGAAAATCTTCTCTCAGTTACAAGAATCAATGGTGAGAATGCCAGGATGAACCTGGAAGATGAACTGGTGGAGGAGATTGTCAGCAGTGCAGTTATTAAGTTTAAAAAGCGGTTTTCGGATGTGAAAGTGACCGTGGAGATTCCCCAGGAAGTCTTTATGGTACCTATGGATGGTGTATTGATTGAGCAGGTGCTTATCAATTTAATGGAAAATTCCGTGGTTCACGGGGGAAAGGTCAGGCAAATCAAAGTCCGAATCCGTCAGAAGCATGACTATGTGGAGTTTCTCGTGGAAGATGATGGACATGGCATTGACAGCACGGTGCTTCCTGTGATGTTTGACGGTAACCTTCAGGCGTCGGAGGGAAAGGAACTGGATGGAAAGAAAAATATGGGAATAGGTCTATCTGTCTGCAAGACCATTGTGAAAGCTCATAAAGGAAATATGACAGCAGAAAATATACCGGAAGGCGGAGCGAGAGTTATGTTCAGTCTGCCGATGGGAATGGAGGGAGCGTATGGAGATAAAAGATAGAATTTTGGTAGTGGAGGATGATAAGAGCATCCGGAATTTTTTACAGACTATTTTGGAAGCAAATCACTATGAGGTATTGATGGCCAACACAGGCACGGAAGCCTATGGGCTGATTACTTCCATGTGTCCGGATCTTGTGATTCTGGATTTGGGACTGCCGGATATGGATGGGATGAAGATTTTATACAATGTACGGGAATGGTCCAATATGCCCATTATTGTGGTATCGGCCCGTATGTATGAGAAGGATAAAGTGGAGGCGCTGGATGCAGGGGCAGATGATTATATCACCAAGCCTTTTGGAACCTCTGAGCTTCTTGCCAGAGTGCGGACTGCCATCCGCCATGCCAGAAGTGCCGGAGTGAACCCGGGAGGCGGGCAGATTGGATCCTTTTCCACAGGCGGACTTGTCATCGATTATGACAAATACCGGGTTTATGTGGATGGACAGGATGCTAAATTAACGCAGAATGAGTTTCGGATCATTCGGCTGTTGGCACAGTATGCGGGAAAGGTACTGACCTATGATTATATCATTAAAGAAATCTGGGGACCCAATATGAACAACGACAACCGGATTCTCAGAGTAAATATGGCAAACATTCGAAGGAAAATTGAGAAAAACCCAGGTGAACCGAGGTACATTTTTACAGAGATTGGTGTGGGGTATCGGATTGTGGAGCCAGATTGACAAAATTGTACAAAAATTTGCGAAAAATCCAAAATAATACTTGCAAATCATATACTGCAGGTATATAATAGAAGCAACTAAAGATAAATCTTCAGGGCAGGGTGAGATTCCCGACCGGCGGTAAAGTCCGCGAACGCGCAAGCGTTGATTTGGTGCAATTCCAAAACCGACAGTATAGTCTGGATGAAAGAAGATGTGTAGGAAGCAATTTTATCGTATACGTATTCAGCGCTCTGAAATGGAAATCATTTCAGAGCTTTTTATATGTATAGTGTTTTATTTGATTTATTACTTTAGCGCATGAATGTCCCTGGATTATTTAATTCAGGGCATTTTTTTCGTTGTCAGGCATGGGCGAAAAGGTCCGGTGGATCTTTTCTAAGCTGCCAGGCATTGGCTAAAAACAGTTTGGGAGGTGTCAGCTTGAAAGAGCGGGATTATATGAGAATGGCAATCGAACTGGCGAAGCAGGGCTGTGGGTATGTAAATCCCAATCCCATGGTGGGAGCCGTGATTGTAAAAGAGGGAAGAATTATCGGAAAAGGATATCATGGAAGCTACGGCGGACTTCACGCAGAGAGAGAAGCACTGGCAAATTGCACAGAGTCTCCTGAGGGGGCAACCATCTATGTGACATTGGAGCCTTGCTGCCATTATGGAAAAACGCCGCCCTGTACGGAAGCCTTGATTGAACATAAGATTGCCAAAGTGGTGATTGGGTCCCCAGATCCCAATCCCAAGGTCAATGGAAAGGGGGCAGCCATCCTCCGGGAACATGGTATTGAGGTGGTGCAGGATTTTCTCAGAGAGGAATGTGACCAGATTAATTTTGTGTTTTTCCATTATATACAGACTGGGATACCCTATGTGGTAATGAAGTATGCAATGACCATGGACGGGAAAATTGCCACATATTCCGGGAAGTCCAAATGGATTACTGGGGAGACAGCCAGAGAACAGGTTCACAGGGATCGCCACCGCTATCAGGCGATTATGGCGGGAATCGGTACAGTGCTGGCAGATAATCCCATGCTTACCTGCAGAATACCGGAAGGCAGAAATCCTGTGCGCATCATCTGTGATACGAATCTGAGAACACCTGTGGATTCCAATGTGGTAGTCACGGCCAGAGAGGTGCCCACCTGGATTGCAACTTGCTGTGTGGACAGGGAAAAATATTTGCCTTATGAAGAGTGGGGCTGCAAGATTTTGAAAGTTTCAGCTTTGGAAAACCAGGTGGACCTGGTGCATCTGATGAAGATTCTGGGGGAGAAGAAGATTGACAGTGTGTTGCTGGAAGGCGGCGGAACTCTTAACTGGACCGCATTAAACAGCGGTATTGTAAAAAAAGTGCAGACCTACATCGCACCAAAGTTGTTCGGAGGAGCCCTTGCTAAATCTCCGGTCCGTGGGTATGGGGTGGAGAATCCTTCGGAGGCATTTCGGCTGATTAACAGTACCATCCAAAGAGTGGGTGAAGATTATCTGATAGAGAGTGAGGTGGATTATCATGTTCACGGGAATTGTTGAAGAGACTGGAGTGATCCAGAAAGTGGAGATGGGCGCCCATTCTTCCTGTCTCACCATAGGGGCGGATCTGATTTTTGAGGATTTGCGCATTGGGGACAGTGTGGCGGTCAACGGCGTGTGTCTGACAGCCACCACCATTCACGGGAAATCCTTTACTGCAGATGTGATGCATGAGACGCTGAATCGGTCTTCTTTAGGAGGGCTAAGAAGTGGAAGTGTGGTGAATCTGGAGCGTGCCATGGCGGCAGGAGGACGATTCGGGGGACATATGGTTTCCGGCCATATTGATGGTCCCGGCAAGATTATCCAGATGCAGAAGGATGACAATGCCCTGTGGCTGACCATTCAGGCTGATACCAAAATTTTAAGGTATATTGTGGAGAAAGGTTCCATTACCATTGATGGAATCAGTTTGACTGTGGCGGCTGTGTCTGACCAGAATTTCAAGGTATCTTTGATTCCCCATACGGTACAGAGTACCAATATACGGGAGAAGACGGTGGGCTCTGTGGTGAATCTGGAAAATGATATTTTGGGCAAATATGTGGAAAAGTTGATGCGGCCGGCAGATGAAGAGGAGAAGACGGCTAAAATCACCAGGGATTTTTTATCAAAATATGGCTTTTAGGAGGATAAAAGAATGTTTCAATATCATACAATTGAGGAGGCACTGGAGGAGCTTCGGCAAGGGAAGATGATTCTTGTCTCCGATGACGAGGACAGAGAAAATGAAGGAGATTTGATTTGTGCTGCTCAGTTTGCCACAGTTGAAAATGTAAATTTCATGGCGACACAGGGCAAGGGGCTGATCTGCATGCCCATGAGCCGAGCATTGGCAGAGAAACTGTGGCTGCCTCAGATGGTCAGCGATAACACAGACAATCATGAGACTGCATTTACCGTATCCATCGATCATGTGAGTACCACCACAGGTATTTCCGCAGTAGAAAGAAGTATTACTGCCATGAAATGTGTGGAGGAAAATGCGAAACCGGGGGATTTCAGACGACCGGGACATATGTTTCCACTGCTCGCCAAAAAGAACGGTGTTTTGGAACGCAACGGTCATACAGAAGCTACTGTGGATCTTATGCGTCTGGCTGGTCTGAAGGAATGTGGTTTGTGTTGTGAGATCATGGGGGAAAACGGCACCATGATGCGGACAAAAGAACTTCAGGAATTTAGTAAAAAATGGGGATTAAAATATATCACCATTAAAGACCTTCAGGATTACAGGAAGCGTCACGAAAAGCTGGTGGAATGTGTTGCCAGGGCAAAAATGCCCACAAGATACGGGGATTTTATGGCATATGGATACATCAATCAGTTAAATGGAGAGCACCATGTGGCGCTGGTCTGCGGTGATTTGAGAGACGGAGAAGATGTGCTGTGCCGTGTCCATTCAGAGTGTCTGACGGGAGACGCCTTTGGTTCAGCCCGATGTGACTGCGGTCAGCAATATGATGCTGCTATGAAGCAGATTGCTGCCGAAGGAAGGGGAGTGCTTTTGTACATGCGTCAGGAAGGAAGAGGAATCGGTCTGATCAACAAGCTGAGAGCCTATGAATTGCAGGATCAGGGCGCTGATACCCTGGATGCCAATCTGATGCTGGGATTTCCGGGTGACATGAGAGAATACTACATCGGTGCGCAGATTTTGAAAGACCTGGGATTAAAGACTATGCGCCTTCTGACCAACAATCCGGACAAGGTATATCAGTTGTCTGATTTTGGCATTGAAATTACGAAGCGTGTTCCCATTCAGATGGAAGCCACAAGACAGGATATTTTTTATCTGAGAACAAAACAGAATCGTATGGGACATATCCTGAATTATTAAAAGGAATGAACTGTAAGGAGAGACTCCCAAACAGTTATCAATAAATCATATAAAGGAGAGTAATGACATGAAAACTTATGAAGGAAAGCTAGTATCAAAAGACATAAAGGTTGGAATCGTGGCTGCCCGTTTTAACGAGTTTATCACATCAAAACTGGTATCCGGTGCCATGGATGGACTGCTTCGTCACGATGTGAAGGAAGAAGATGTGAGTGTGGCATGGGTGCCGGGAGCCTTTGAGATTCCTCTTATTGCCTCTAAGATGGCAAAAAGCGGAAAATATGATGCCGTGATCTGCGTAGGCTCTGTGATTCGTGGAAGCACAACTCACTACGATTATGTGTGCAATGAGGTTTCCAAGGGAATTGCTTCGGTATCTCTGGAGACAGGTGTGCCCATCATGTTTGGTGTACTGACCACGGAGAACATTGAACAGGCCATTGAGCGTGCTGGAAGCAAGGCAGGAAACAAAGGGTATGATTGTGCATTGGGTGCCATTGAAATGATCAATCTGATCCGTTCTCTGGAAGCATAAGAGATTTACAGACAAGTCATGCTGTTGTTATATACAGCAATATATACAAAGAAAAAAGCGACCTGGATTAAATCCATACGTCGCTTTTTTCTTGTTGTTTTGAAAATGAAAAGTGTAAAAGAGGGGGGAGAATCAAAATCTATATAAAAGTCTAATTGTCTCTTTAGGCGGAGCCTACAGTCGAGTACTCAATTACTGCCAGCTCCTTTGTTCTTATGATGATAGTATAGCAATGCTTTGTGTCCAGAGTGTGACATGGCTATAAAGAAAAAATAAAAATTATAAAATAATTCTTTAGATTGTATTAAAAAGAGCAAAGGATTATAATGTATCTTTAGAGCGTCATGGATTGAGAAGCTGTCTGTCGCTTGAAGGAAACAAAATGCAAAGGATGGAGCTATAAGATGAATGAAATTAATAAAACAAGTCATTTGAAAACCTGGATCAAAGATCAGATTACCCGGTATGTGAGAGATTATGAAAAGAGAGAAGACATTTGTACCGTCTGGGGAGAGCCTCAGGTGGGATTTGCGGATGCTTCCCATCCTTATATAATGGCGTTGAAGGATTTAATCGGAGAAAGTCATGGGCTGCCTCAGGATGTACTGCCAGATGCCACCATTGTAATTGCCTATTTTCTGCCCTTTACCAAAGAGCTGGCAGATACCAATAAGGCTCTGGGAACCGCATCTTCTCCGGAGTGGGCACAGGCATACGAGGAAACCAATGCCATGATTGGAAAGCTCAATGAATGTCTCATTGAAAAATTGGCGCAGAAAGGATACGTGGGGGCTGTCTCCCCTGAGGCAAGTTCTTTCGACCAGGTGTTGCTAAAGAGCAATTGGTCCCATCGTCATATGGCATATGCAGCAGGTCTTGGAACCTTTGGAATTAACAATATGCTAATCACCAGGGTGGGAGGCTGCGGAAGATATGGTACGCTGGTGACCAATCTGGACATTGAGCCGGATGCACCCTTAAAAGAGGAGCAGTGTCTTTATAAAAAGAATGGAACCTGCGGTGTCTGTGTGCGCCGTTGTCCTTCCGGTGCCCTTACTCTGGATGGATATGACAGGAAGAAATGCTACGGTATCTGTAAGGAAAACGCTGCCCGTTATACTATGTTTGGAAGTTCCTATACGGAAGCGGATGGTACCACACCAAACAGTGTTGGAAGTGAAGTCTGTGGAAAGTGTGTGGTGGGAGTTCCCTGTGCATTCCGAAAATAAGAAGATATGATTCGTATAAAAAGTTATGTAGAGAAAAAACCGAAGGTCCGCGAAAGAAAACCTTCGGCTTTTTCTAATATAGTCACCTGAAATTAAGAAAAATTGGCATAATGTTAGAGTGTGTCTGAAAATTGCTTTTCTCAGGATATATTCCGCAAAGCGGGGGACTTTTTTGATGAGTTAAACTATAAAGTATGGATAAATCTCATAAATGCCTCTCTGCCCTCTGCAGTGCATTTATAGACACCGGCATCTTCCAGAACCTTGACAAAAGTCAGTCCCACCTCTTCCAGAAGAATTCCATCCACGTTTTCTCTGGTAAAACCATGGTATTTGCTGCGGAATGTCTCTACCCAGTCGGCATGCTTGGCGATTTTTTCGTTGGAAGATACCTCTTTGCCTTCCGCCAGATATTCTGCCAGAATCTCCAGTTCCTCTTTTAATCTTGCAGGAAGTACAGCCAGTCCCATAACCTCGATCAGTCCGATATTTTCCTTCTTGATGTTATGATATTCTGCATGAGGATGGTATACGCCAAGAGGATGTTCCTCAGTAGTGATGTTGTTTCTCAAGGTCAGATCCAGTTCGTAGATGTCCCCTACTTTTCTGGCAATGGGAGTAATGGTGTTGTGAGGTTCTCCGTTGGTTTCTGCGAAGATAAAGGCATCCTCATCGGTGTAGCCTCTCCAGTTGGAAAGGACATGGGTAGCAAGCCGGATCAGTCTCCGTTCGTCTTTGTGACGGATGCGAAGAACGGACAAGGGCCATTTTACAATACCGCATTCCACATCTTCATATTCTGGAATGGTCACTTCCTTCTCAATAGGGGCCTTTGCCATGGCAAAAGTGTAATGTCCGCCCTGGAAATGGTCATGGCTTAAGATGGAGCCTCCCACAATGGGAAGGTCTGCATTGGAGCCTAAGAAATAGTGAGGGAACTGTTTTACAAAATCAAATAATTTGCGGAACGCTGCCTCATCAATTTTCATGGGAACATGTTGGCTGTTAAATACGATACAATGCTCATTATAGTATACGTAAGGTGAATACTGAAATCCCCATTGTGTGTTGTTGATGGTGAGGGGGATGATACGGTGATTCTCTCTGGCAGGATGATTTACGCGTCCTGCGTAACCTTCGTTTTCCACACAGAGCTGACATTTTGGATAGCTGCTTGCTTTTGCATTTTTGGCAGCGGCGATGGCCTTAGGGTCTTTCTCTGGTTTGGAAAGGTTGATGGTCACATCGATGGTTCCGTAAGGGCTATTTACCGTCCATCTTTTGTCTTTACAGACACGATAGCGGCGAATGTAGTCGCTGTTTTGGCTTAACTCATAGAAATATTCTGTGGCTGCCTTGGGGCTTTCGTTGTATTTTTCTAAAAATTCTTTTTGTATCTGGGCTGGTCTTGGCATCAGACAGTTCATCAGTTTGGTGTCAAAAAGGTCACGGTAGACGATGCTGTCTTCGATGATGCCTCTTTTGCAAGCCTCATCCAAAAGCTCCTTCAGAGTGGATTCCAGGTTCACATCCTGGTAATCCTCCTCTGGTTCTATGTATTCATCTTCGCCGAAAGCTTCCAGCAGAAGATTCGTGGTATAAATACGTTCGCATTCCGGAGTGAGTCCTCTTTCTACACCGTACTGTACTAATTTTTTAATGCTCTGTGATAACATACGATTCTCCTTTACCAATTATTTGGCATAACCATTGGGATGGGTGCTGTGCCATTTCCAGGCAGTTGCGATGATTTCTTCCAGATCTGCGTGCTGGGGCTTCCAGCCAAGAATGCTTCTGGCTTTGTCACTGGATGCAATCAACTGTGCAGGATCTCCGGCGCGGCGGTCTTCCATTTCTGCTTTGATAGGATCGCCGGTGACTTTGCGTGCTGTCTCAATTACTTCGTTTACGGTAAAGCCGATTCCATTGCCCAGGTTGAAGATGTTGCTTTCGTTTCCCTCCATCAGATATTTTACAGCCAGGATATGGGCCTGTGCCAGATCGGTTACGTGGATGTAATCACGAACACAGGTGCCATCCTTGGTAGGATAGTCGTTGCCGAAAATGCTGATGTGATCTCTCTGTCCCAGAGGTACCTGAAGAATCAGCGGAATCAGATGTGTTTCAGGCTTGTGGGCTTCTCCAATCTGTCCGCTTATATGGGCACCGCAGGCGTTGAAGTAGCGGAGAGATACGAAGCGAAGGCCGTGAGCCTTTCCGGTCCATTTGAACATTTTTTCCATGGACAGCTTTGTCTCACCGTAAGTATTGGTGGGGGCTGTGCAATCGTCCTCCATAATGGGGATGCGCTCCGGTTCACCGTAGGTTGCTGCGGTGGAAGAGAAGACAATTTTGTCAATGTTGTGGGCAACCATAGACTCCAAGAGTACCTTAGTACCACAGAGGTTGTTGTCGTAATATTTCAGTGGATTTACCATACTTTCACCCACCAGAGAATTTGCTGCGAAGTGGATAACTGCATCAATATCAGCTTCTTTGTCAAAAACAGAATCGATAAATGAGCGGTCCCGGATGTCACCCTGATAGAACGCTGCCTTAGGATGTACCGCTTCTATGTGCCCGGTCTCCAGGTTATCCACAATAACCACATTCTCGCCGGCATCGATTAACTCGTAAACTGTGTGGGAGCCAATGTATCCGGCTCCGCCTAATACTAAGATTTTCATGATAGTCCTCCTGATTGCATTGTGTTATTTTGTAGAATTTATTGGTAAAGTATTACGTCATGCAGAGCATGATGTGCACATTGTGGCAAGCATGACGAGGCATGCTTGAATATTGTGATTTGTTAGTTTGCTTCTTTTAAAAATCCGGCACCGTCTCCGATGTCTACAATGTAGAATTCTGCCTCATGTTCTGTCTTTTCCTTGTAGCCTTTTCCCACTGTTTCGACGAAGGTATCTACAGCATCATTTTTCACAATGCTGACAGTACAGCCGCCGAATCCGCCTCCGGTGATGCGGGAACCGATGACGCCCGGAACAGACCATGCCAGATCCACCAGTACATCGATTTCCTCACAGGATACTTCGTAGTCGTCGCGAAGAGATATATGGGATGCATTCATCAGCTTTCCGAAGGTTTCCACATCGTTGGATTTCAAGGCTTCTACTGCTTTGATGGTGCGCTGATTTTCATATACGGCATGTCTGGCGCGTTTCTGGCGTACCGGATCTTTGATGGCATCTTTGTGAGCTTCAAATTCTTCTTCTGTCAGATCGCCCAGACCCTTGATATCCACTACAGTCTGAAGCTCTGCCAGTGCTGTCTCAGACTCATTTCTGCGTTGATTGTAAGCAGAATCCACCAGGTTGTGCTTTACCTTGCTGTTGGTGATGACAATCTTGGCGTCCTCCAGCTTTACACTGGCGTAATCATAGCTCAGATCGCTGGTATCAAGGAAGATGGCACAGTCTTTTTTACCCATGGCAACGGCAAACTGATCCATGATACCACAGTTCATACCGTTAAAATTGTTCTCTGAATACTGTCCGATGCAGGCCAGGTCAATCATGGAGAAGCCACACTGGAACATGTCATTTAAAATGGTTCCCATCAATACTTCCAGTGAAGCGGAAGAAGACAATCCGGAGCCGTTTGGGATGTTGCCGTAGATCAAAAGGTCAAATCCGCTGTCGATGGGATGTCCTTTTTCTGCAAAAGCCCATATGATACCCTTTGGATAGTTGGTCCATCCAGCTGCCTGGGAATATACGATGTCGTCTAAGCTTGTGTCAATAACGCCCAGTCCGGAAAAATTATGGGAGTAGAAGCGAATTTTGTTGTCTTGTCTTTTGCGGACGATTCCGTAGGTACCCAGAGTCAGGGCACAGGGAAATACGTGGCCGCCGTTGTAATCAGTGTGTTCTCCAATCAGATTTACACGTCCTGGAGAAAAATAGCAGAGAATTTTGCCCTCGCCGCCAAATAATTCCTTAAATTTCTTTACCAGTTCTTCTGTTTGCATAGTATTGCTTTTCATAGGTTTACCGCCTTTCGTCATGTTTGTAGGTCCTTTTATGTTACGTTCATATTAATCTCTCATTTTAGTTTGAGTCAGGTCTGCCCTGTCGTTAGTCTTAGTATGGCCCATTGCGGGAATAAAAGCAATAAAAATTACGTGCGTAAATATGTAAAAATGTTGCATAACATGCAAAATGCTTTTATACTTTAAAATATAATAAGCGTTTGGGAGGAAATTATGGAAGGATCATCTTATAAATATTCTTACACTGTCACCAATAAACTTCTGAGTTCTCTGTCGGTGTATAATGTGGGACATCAGAAATGCGAGCCGGGTTATCAGTGGGGGCCGGGAGTGAGGGATCACTATCTGATTCACCATGTGATTGGCGGAAAAGGCCATTATGGGGTAAATGGCTGTATTTATGATCTGAAGGCAGGGGATAGTTTTCTTGTCTATCCGGGGACAGAAGTGCGCTACTGGGCTGATCAGGAGGAACCATGGGAGTATGCCTGGGTAGGGTTTGCGGGAAGTGACGCTCTTTCAATTCTCAGGAATACAGATTTTTCAAGACATCAGCCTATCCTGGAGCAGGCATCCATCAGCCGAAAAATCAAACAGCAGATTCTGGCGATTTACGCAACCAAAGGAAATGGATTTGAACAAAACGTAGCCATGACAGGTGCGCTATACACCTTACTGTCCATGCTGATGGCTTCTTCCAGCCGGACAGAGTCTCACAAAGACCCTCAGTTCGCCTACGTGGAACGTGCCATTCAATACATATCGGAACGTTATTCTTATCCGATTACGGTGGAGGATGTGGCGGATTTTACCGGAATCAGCAGAAGTCACCTGTTTCGCCTGTTTCAATCGGCGCTGGGAGAGTCCCCTAAAGAGTATCTGACTTCTTACCGCCTGAAGCAGGCATGCCAGCTTCTGAAGGAAACAGATCTGTCAGTGGCCACCGTTGCCCACTCAGTGGGATTTGAAAACAACCTGTATTTTTCCAAGGCATTTAGGAAGGGGATGGGCAGTACACCGACAGAATACCGTCATAGTTCTTAAATAAAGTTGGTCTAACAATTTCTTCTCATCCATAGACTGATTAGAGGTGATGGAATGAGAAAATTGCGACCTGTATTATGTGCGTTCTTGGCTGGGATGGTTCTGGGCATTGTGTGGCCGAACCTGGTCCCGGAAAACGCTGTGAAAATGAACGGGCTCTCCGATATTGTGCTGCTTCAGAGCTATTTAAGCGAGCCGATCACACAAAAGGATTATTTTTTGTATCTTATGCAAAAGAGGGGGATAGGATATCTGTTGGGGGCTGCTTTTGGGATTACCATATTTGGCGTCCCCATGAGTCTTGCGTGGATGGCAGCCATGGGCTTTTATGTGGGAGCTGTGCTCACCTCTACTCTGCTGACGGGCGGCCTGTGGGGATTTATTTTGGGTTTGGGAATTCTTCTGCCCCAGTATCTGGTGTACATTCCTGCATCCATGATGTTTTTTGGATTTTGCTATCATATGTCCATGGGGTGTTGGAAAAATGAAGGATATTCCGGCAAGGATTACCGGATATATGCTCTTGGCATGTCTGTTCTTTCACTGGTGATTCTGGTGGGATTTGCTCTGGAAAGTTATGTAAATCCAGCGCTTTTGAAGCTTTTGATGAATCAGTTAAAAATTTTTTGAAGGAAAGATTAACAGATATAGTGAGATTAAATTATGTCACCCACAAGAAATTGTAGCATAGGGAAAAATCCCAGTATTTATGGGCTTTTTTCGTAAAAAAAGAGTTTGATTTTATGTCGATTTCTGCGTATAATACCCTTATTGCATCAAAATACATCGAACAGGAATTGAGAGCATGGAAAATACAATTCAGGAATTTATTGATTATTTACATAATGAGAAAAAGACTTCTTACAATACAGAGATTTCCTATCAGAGAGATTTAAAAAAATTAGAAGAGTTTTTGACAGACCAGGGGATTGCAGATGTGTCACAGATTAATGACACGTTGCTGAATTCTTATATTTTGTATCTGGAGCGGGAGCATTTTGCGGCTTCTTCTATTTCCAGAAGTGTGGCGTCCCTTAGAGCCTTTTTCCGGTATTTGGTAAAGAACGGCAGGATTCCCAATGACCCGTCAGAGGAATTAAAGCCCCCAAGAGTGGAGAAAAAGACACCGGAGATTCTCTCCGTGGAGGATGTAGATCTTTTGTTAAAGCAGCCGGATGATCATACGCCGAAGGGAATCCGGGATCGGGCTATGCTGGAGCTGTTGTATGCCACAGGTATGCGGGTCAGTGAACTGATTCATCTAAAGACAGAGGATGTGAATCTGCAGTTGGGCTATGTAACCTGCCATGAGAGCAGCAAAGAGAGGATCATACCCTTTGGAAGTGTCTGCCGGAAGGCGCTTCAGCATTATCTGGTGGACGCCAGAGGTAAGTTTGTGGGAGATAAGGAAGTAGATGTTTTGTTTACCAATTGTTCCGGGAAGGCCATGAGTCGTCAGGGATTTTGGAAGGTACTTAAGGTGTATGCCCAGAGTGCAGGCATCACAGGAGATATCACTCCTCACACACTTCGCCATTCCTTTGCCGCCCATCTTTTGCAAAATGGAGCGGATATCAAGAGTGTCCAGGAGATGCTGGGACATTCTGATATTTCTTCCACTCAGATGTATTTAAATCTGAGTGCCAACAGGATGAGAGATGTCTATATGAATGCCCATCCCAGACACTGAGGGCAGAACAAGCTGTGAAGCAGCTTGGGTTCATGAGGAAGTAACAAAGACAGACAAAAAACAAATACCAGATATATGTGATGGAATGATTCATCAATATATCTGGTATTTTTTGTTAATAGGCATGCATGAAAAGGTCCGGTGGACCTTTTCTAAGTGTATGATTTAACATTCCTCCGCGATGATCTTTAACAATCTCTCAGAGTCTTCCCATCCAAGACAGGGGTCTGTGATGGATTTGCCGTAAACGTGGTCCCTGCCAATTTTCTGGCAGCCTTCTTCGATGTAGCTTTCGATCATAACACCTTTTACCAGGCTGCGGATTTCCGGATTGGCACGGCGGCTGTGAAGGACTTCCTTGGTGATACGGATCTGCTGCTCATACTGTTTGTTGGAGTTGGAGTGGTTAGCATCAATGATGGCAGCCGGGTATTGAAGATTTTTCTGGCTGTATTTTTCCAGAAGAAGCTGAAGGTCTTCGTAGTGATAGTTGGGGATAGCTTCTCCATGTTTGTTTACCGCGCCGCGTAAAATGGTGTGGGCCAGAGGATTTCCGGAAGTTTTCACTTCCCATCCGCGGTAGATAAAGTCATGGGCGGCCTGGGCAGCAACTACAGAGTTTAACATAACGCTGAAATCACCGCTGGTGGGATTTTTCATACCGGCCGGTACGTCCATACCGCTGACAGTCAGACGATGCTGCTGGTCTTCCACAGAGCGTGCTCCTACGGCTACGTAAGAGAGCAGGTCGGACAGGTAACGATAATTTTCCGGATACAGCATTTCGTCTGCACAGGTGAGACCGCTGACCTCGATGGCGCGGATGTGCATGTTACGGATGGCAATGATACCTGCCAGCATGTCCGGCTTTTTCTCCGGATCCGGCTGATGTACCATTCCCTTGTAGCCTTCGCCGGTAGTGCGCGGTTTGTTGGTGTAGACACGGGGGATGATCAGAACTTTATCTTTAATTTCCTCCTGTACTTTTGTCAGTCTGGACAGGTAGTCGCATACAGCATCTTCATTGTCTGCAGAACAGGGGCCAATGATGGCCAGAAACTTATCAGACTTGCCTGTGATCACATCCCGGATTTCGGCGTCTCTTTGTTCTTTTAATTTGATAATGGCGTCTGAAACGGGATACTGACTTTTGATCTCGGCAGGTGTAGGTAATTTTTTAATGAATTCAAATCCCATGATGATTCTCCTTTGCCTTTTTGTAATAATGAAAACATCAAAAATCGCCGGCTTTCCTTTGCGTGTGGGAAAGCCGGAATCTAAATTTATAAGTTGCATAAAGTTTTCTAAGAAATTATTATAATACAAGTTCAATTTTTTGTCGATATAAAATGTCAGGATTTCAGATTTAGTCCAATTCCGGTAAAGCGCCGTAAGGTAATGAGGTTTAGCACAGTCAGCAATAGTTCTCCCAGCAGTACGCCCCACAAATATCCTTTGATGCCGTAAAGAGGAATGCAAAAGAAAGTAAAGGCGATACGGATGGTCAAAGCTGCAAGGTTATGAAGAAAACAGTATCCTGTTTTACCCAGTCCGTTTAAGATGCTCATCAGGGTGGTATTCAGATACAAAAAGGGGCAGATGAAGGACAGCGCTTTTAAAAAGGCACCGGCGGTGGCATTGTCAAACAGGAGCATACCCATAAAGTCTCCAAAAAAGAAAAATAAAAGGAAACATCCCACGCCCAGAAACAGACAGCCTTTGATAGTCATCAAAGTTGTACGCCGAATTTGTTCTTCTTTGCCCAAAGCCTGCTGTTCTGCCACGGAGGGAAGCAGCATGACAGAGACAGAATTGGTGATGGTGGAGGGAAACAAAAGCAATGGCAGTGACATTCCTGTCAAAATTCCAAACAGGCTTAACGCATTGGCGCCGGACAGACCAAAAAGTCTGAGACGGCTGGGAATCAGGATTTGTTCCACGCTGGTCAGCAAAGTCAACAGTACGCGGTTTCCAGTGAGAGGAAGCGACAGGGTGAGAATTTTCTGCAAAGTGGTCAGCGGATTTTTCATTTGGAGAAGATGATAGTTCTGTCTGTGGAGGCTCCAGGAGGCCAACAAGGTGGAATATAACATGGAAGCCAGCTCTCCTGCAAGGATTCCAGCCACGGCGATGAGGGCATTGACTGCGGCGCCCTGGGAGAGAAGGATCAGATAGACCAGATAGGAAGCTCCTACCCGTACGATTTGTTCCAAAAGCTGGGAGATGGCGGGTATCTCAGTCTGTTTTCGGGCATAATAGTAGGCGTTGACACAAGTGTGAATGGCTCCCAGGGGAATGCTGTAAGCGAGCAGACGAAGCAGCGGTACCGTTCTGGATTCAGAAAGCAGAGAGGTACCGATCCACTGAGCGTTTTGGTGGACAAAAAGAGCTGCCAGGCCGGCAAATATCAGTGCAAGAGAGGAGCCCAGAAGGAAAGTGTCGTTGGCTTTTTGCTGATTCCCCCGGGCAAGCTGGGCTGCCACAAAACGGGAAATGGAAGTCTGGATACCAAAGACGGTAAGGGCGAAGCAGAGTGTATAAACCGGAAAAATAAGCTGATAGATTCCCACTCCTTCTGCACCAATTGTGTGGGATAAGAATATTCTATAGAAGAATCCGATGAATCTGCTCAGCAGGCCGGCTAAAGTCAGAATCATGGTTCCCCAGATGACAGGGTGACGATGTTCCATAAAATCTCCACAAGTCATGTTTTCTCTATGTATATTCTGGAAAAAGTCTTGACAGAACCGTATGTGGATGTTACAGTATAATCAAATCCGAGCAAAAAACTCGGAATTAAAATGGAAAGCAGATAACACATGCTAGTGCACTGTCTGACAGAGATCAGTTAAACTGTGCATCAGGTTGGAGGGGATATATGAAATTATCGACAAAAGGAAGATACGGGCTGCGTGCATTGATTGATCTGGCAGTGTTCAGCCAAAATGAAGCAGTTTCCATACAAAGCATTGCCCAGCGGCAGCAGATATCTGATAATTATCTGGAACAGCTGATGGCAAAGCTTAAAAAGGCGGGTCTGGTTACAAGTACCAGAGGCGCCTGCGGCGGTTACCGTCTGGCAAGGCCCGCCAGTGAGATTTCTGTGGGAGATGTGCTGCGGGCACTGGAAGGAAATCTGGAGGCGGTGACCTGTCCGGGCACGGGTGATATCGGTGGATGTGAGACTGCGGATCTGTGTGTGACCAGATTTGTATGGCAGAAGATCAATGACAGTATTGCCCATACCGTAGATACCATGATGTTAGAAGAATTGGTGGAAGAAAGCCGGAAGCTGATTCGCGAAAAGGGCGTGGTACGCTCAGAAAATTGTGAGAATTAGGAGTGAGGAAAATGAAGAAATTAATATATTTAGACAATGCTGCTACCACTAAGACAGCACCGGAAGTTGTGGAGGCGATGCTTCCATATTTTACAGAAAATTATGGAAATCCGTCCAGTGTCTATGAGTTTGCATCAGTCAGTAAAAAGGCTGTGACTGATGCCAGAGAGACAATTGCGTCGGTGCTGGGTGCCAAAACCAATGAGATTTATTTTACTGCAGGAGGCAGCGAGGCGGATAATTGGGCGCTGAAAGCCACTTATGAGGCATATAAGAGCAAGGGAAATCATATTATCACCACAAAGATCGAACACCATGCGATTTTACACACATGTGAATATCTGGAAAAACAGCGGGGGGCCCGTGTGACCTATCTGGACGTGGACGAGAATGGCGTGGTGAAGCTGGAGGAGCTGGAAAAGGCAATTACCCCGGAGACTATTTTGATTTCAGTGATGTTTGCCAATAATGAAATCGGGACCATTCAGCCCATCAAAGAGATTGGCATGATTGCAAAAGAACATGATATTTTATTCCATACCGATGCAGTACAGGCCTTTGGACAAGTGCCTATCAATGTGGAAGAATATCATATTGATATGCTAAGCTCCAGCGGACATAAGATCAATGGACCAAAGGGAATTGGTTTTTTGTATATCCGAAAGGGTGTAAAGAGCCGTTCTTTCATACATGGCGGAGCACAGGAGAGAAAAAGAAGAGCCGGTACGGAAAATGTTCCGGGTATTGTGGGATACGGATGTGCTGCCAAGCGTGCTGTGGAGACCATGGAGAAGCGTACTGCCAAAGAAATTGAGATGAGAGATTATCTGATTAAGAGAATCACCACAGAGGTACCTTACACCAGATTAAATGGTGACCCGGTGAAGCGCCTTCCAAACAACATCAACATCAGCTTTCAGTTTATCGAGGGAGAATCCCTTCTGATCATGCTGGATATGGATGGAATCTGTGCATCCAGCGGCTCTGCCTGCACATCTGGTTCCCTGGATCCGTCCCATGTACTTCTTGCCATCGGATTGCCCCATGAGATTGCACATGGTTCTCTGCGGCTGACCATCAGCGAGGAGACTACAAAGGAAGATGCAGATTATGTAGTAGAGCGTATTAAGAAAATTGTGGAACATTTGAGAAGCATGTCTCCATTATATGAAGATTTTATGAAAAAAAGCGAAAAATAGTACAAAACGGAGGAAAAAAGATGTATAGTGATAAAGTAATGGATCATTTTCAAAATCCAAGAAATGTAGGAGAAATCGAGAACCCAAGTGGTGTGGGAACAGTAGGAAATGCCAAGTGCGGCGATATTATGAGAATTTATCTGGATATTGACGATAACCAGGTGATTCGGGACTGTAAATTTAAGACCTTTGGCTGCGGAGCAGCGGTGGCTACCAGTAGTATGGCAACCGAACTGGTGAAGGGAAAGACCATTCAGGAGGCCATGGAAGTGACGAACAAGGCAGTGATGGATGCGCTGGACGGACTTCCTCCTGTGAAGGTGCACTGTTCTCTGCTGGCAGAGGAAGCAATCCATGCTGCTCTCTGGAATTACGCAGAAACCCACAACATCAGGATTGAGGGGCTTACAAAGCCCAAATCTGACATCCATGAGGGAGAAGACGAGGAAGAGGAAGAATATTAATGATGAGTAAACCCAAGGTTGTGGTGGGAATGTCCGGCGGAGTAGATTCCTCCGTCGCGGCATGGCTTTTGAAAGAACAGGGATTTGAAGTCATCGGGGTGACCATGCAGATCTGGCAGGATGAAGATCATTTAATGATGGAAGAGCAGGGCGGATGCTGCGGCCTCAGCGCTGTGGACGATGCCAGAAGAGTGGCAGAGACTTTAAATATTCCTTACTATGTGATGAATTTCAAACAGGAATTTAAAGAAAATGTGATGGATTATTTTATCGCAGAATATTTGAAAGGAAGGACTCCAAATCCCTGTATTGCCTGCAATCGCTATGTGAAGTGGGAGTCTTTGTTGAGGCGGAGTATGGCCATTGGGGCTGATTACATTGCCACAGGGCACTATGCCAGAATTGAACAATTGCCGGGCGGTCGTTATGCCCTTCGAAAATCTGCCGCTGTCAGTAAGGATCAGACCTATGCACTTTACAATCTGACTCAGCATCAGTTGTCTCATACACTGATGCCGGTTGGCGCTTATACCAAGGATGAGATCCGTGCCATTGCACTGGAGCAGAGGATTCCTGTGGCAAATAAGCCGGACAGTCAGGAAATCTGTTTTGTACCGGATCAGGATTACGCCGGATTTATTGATGCCAATGCGGATGTGGAGATTCCTCAGGGCAATTTCGTGGATAAGAATGGAAATGTTCTCGGTCAGCACAAAGGAATTACCCATTATACGGTAGGACAGCGAAAAGGGCTGAATCTGGCCCTGGGCAGACGGTGTTTTGTGGTAGAGATACGTCCGGAGACAAATGAAGTGGTGATTGGTGACAATGAGGATGTATTTGCTCACAAGCTGCGGTGTGATCGTTTAAATTTTATGTCTGTGGCAGATGTCAGAGAGCCTGTACAAGTCCAGGCAAAAATACGCTACAACCATACAGGTGCCCCCTGTACACTCCTGAGAACAGGGGAAGATGAAATGGTGTGTGAATTTCAGGAGCCGGTGAGGGCAGTGACTCCCGGTCAGGCTGTGGTGTTCTACGATGGGGACTATGTTGTTGGCGGAGGTACCATTATAGAAAAATTAGTGTAGTAGTTCCATGTCCGGGTTGAGGATGGGAACAGTTACATAGGCCGACAAAAGGAGTAATGCAAATGGCAGGACTTACACAGCAACAGGTAGAAGAAAAAATACAGGCGGGTCAGGTGAATTATAATGAGAATCCCAATACCCGTACGTATAAGCAGATTGTGCTGGAAAATACTCTGACTTTTTTTAACTTTATCAATATGGTACTGCTGGTGTTGGTATTGGTGGTGGGATCTTATAAGAACGCCATGTTTGTGACGGTCATTGTGATTAACACAGTGATTGGTATCATTCAGGAAGTCAGAGCCAAGAAGATTTTGGATAAGCTGGCAATCCTGACGGCAAGTAAGACCAGGGTAATCCGGGAGGATAAGACGATTAGTATTCCCACGGATGAGATTGTGCTGGGGGATTTGATTTGTCTGAAGGCAGGAGATCAGATTCCGGCAGATGCCGTAGTACTTGAGGGTACTTTGGAGGTGAATGAATCTCTTCTGACTGGTGAGGCGGATACACTTGTGAAGGAAAAAGAAGCAGAGCTGTATTCTGGCAGCGTGGTGACTTCAGGACAGGCATACTGTCAGGTGATTCATGTGGGAAAGGACAATTATGCAGCGAAGATCACCAGTGAGGCAAAGGAGTTTAAGCGGCATAATTCAGAACTTCGCAATTCATTAAATAAAATTCTGAAAGTAATCGGTATTATTATCGTTCCTTTAGGGATTGCTTTGTTTGCAAAGCAGTATTATGTGGTTGGAGACACCTTCCAAAATTCAGTGGTCAGCACCGTGGCAGGTGTTCTGGGAATGATCCCGGAAGGCCTGATTTTGCTGACCAGTATTGCGTTAACTGTGGGAACCATGCGTCTGGCCCAGAGAAAGACGCTGGTTCAGGAACTTTACTGCATTGAAACACTGGCGAGAGTGGATACCCTCTGTCTGGATAAAACGGGAACTATTACAGAAGGAACCATGCGTGTGGAAAAGGTGGAGATTCTGGAGCCGGTGGAAATTAAGATGCTGGAGGACAGGCAGAATGTTGTCGGGAAGACCGGTGAGGAAAGCTCAGGAGCCCCCTTTTCATGCAAGGCGTCTTTGGAGGATTCGGAGGAAACTGCGGTGGATGTCAATGCAGCTATGGGGAATCTTATGGGAGTCCTCCACGATGATAATGCCACCTTTGAAGCCTTGAAGGAGCATTTTGGCGAGAGCAGAAGCTATACGCTGGAGCATGCCATCCCCTTTTCCTCTGATCGGAAATACAGCGGTGCTGTTTTTCGTGACAAGGGAACTTTCCTGGTGGGGGCTGTACAGTTTTTGTTCCCGGAAGGACAGGATGCATTAAAGGAGCGGTGTAAATGCTATGCCAGGGACGGCCTGCGTGTGCTGGCGCTGGCCCACAGTGACGAGTATAGTGAGGGAACCCAGATTCCGGAAGGCTTGAAGCCCTGCGCTTTAATTATGATCACAGATGTGATTCGGCCGGAAGCCCCGGATACTTTGGCTTACTTCAGAAGTCAGGGCGTGGATTTGAAGGTGATTTCCGGTGACGATCCAGTGACTGTGGCGGCAATTGCCAGAAGGGCAGGGCTTGAGAATGCAGATCACTATGTAGATGCCACTACATTGGAGACCATGGAGGATGTGGAAGAGGCAGTGCAGCGGTATTGTGTTTTCGGACGTGTGACGCCTCAACAGAAGAAAATGATGGTTCAGGCATTGAAAAAGCAGGGTCATACCGTGGCTATGACAGGAGATGGTGTCAACGATGTGCTGGCTTTAAAAGAAGCAGACTGCAGTATTGCCATGGCTTCAGGAAGTGACGCAGCAAAAAACATTGCTAATGTGGTGCTTTTGGAATCTAATTTTGCAGTGATGCCTGATATTGTCAATGAAGGACGGAGGGTAGTCAATAACATTCGAATGGCAGCATCCATGTTTTTAATCAAGACTATTTTCTCTGTCAGCCTGTCCCTTTTGACTATTCTGTTTGGGGAAGCATATCCTTTTGAACCCATTCAGATGTCGCTGGTCAGTGCCTGTGCAGTAGGAATTCCCACCTTTTTGTTGAATCAGGAATCCAACTATGAGAAAATCGACAATACCTTCCTGCGGCATGTGTTTATGAACGCATTCCCCACGGCAATCACCATTACATTCTGTGTGTTTACTATTATGGAAGTCTGTCAATATATTTATGACTCCACACAGATGCTTTCCACTGCCTGTGTGCTGGTAACTGGATGGAGCTATATGACGGCTTTAAAGAAGGTATACTCGCCTTTGAATATGTACCGAAGCGTGGTAACTTACGGAATGCAGGTGCTGTTTTTCGGCGCAGCGCTGCTGTTTCAGAACCTGCTGGAATTTAAGGCACTGGAATTTGGCTTGATTGTCCAGGTGTTTGTGCTGATGGCGCTGTCACCCATGATTATTGATGGAATCAGCCTGTTCATTGTAAAGGTGAGAGAGCTGATTGGAAAGATGCATCATCGGGCCATTTAAGAGAATAAAGGAGATAAAGGAAGCAGGAGACAAAGGCTGCCGCGGGCGGCATTTGTCCCCTGCTTTTATACAGCCGGAAGCTTTTTCTTCCAACTTGGAGCTGGTATTGGAAATTACAATGGAATAAATTCTGGTTTTCGGTTTTTAAAGATGGTGTAATACCGGAAACCGCAGGACTTTAATAACTCCGGAATCTGATCGAAAGCGTAAGCTACATGCTGCGGTGTGTGGGCATCGGAGCCGATAGTGAGAATCTCACCGCCAAGCTGACAGTAGCGGGCTAAAATCTCTTCGCAGGGATTCGGATGTCCCAGTCCGTATTTGATTCCTCCGGTGTTGCATTCAATCCCCAAACCTTTCTGAATTACTGTCTTTAAGATTTCATCTATGACATCTGAGAATTTGCCGTAGGAATAAAACTGGTTGGAGTTGGGACCGTAACGGACCACATAGTCAATATGCCCGTACACATCCACATCGCTGAAACATTTTAAGTTTTCCAGGATGGATTCGAAATACTCCAGATAAGCTTCGTCTTCTGTCCGGTCGTTGTAGAAAGAAGAATAATAAGGATCCCGTCCATGTACCACGTGGGAGGAACCGATGATAAAGTCAAAGGGAAAGCTTTTTACATATTCCTGATGCCAGGAGGCAAGGTGAGGCTGAAGCCCCAGCTCTACACCGAAGCGAAGATCGATCTGCGGTGCATATTTTTCTTTCAGCTCCAGAAATCTCTGGGCGTATGCAGTAGTGTCCAGGTTGAAATCCAGGTCGTCTTCGCCGGTGGGATAGTCCCGGTCCATGTGTTCGGTGATACATATATTGGTAAGGCCAATATCCAGTCCGCGGCGTATCATTTGCTCCATGGGAGCTTCGCTGTCACCGGAAAAGCTGGTATGAAGGTGAAAGTCTCCAATTATTTGTCTGCTCATAAATATACTCCTTATTCACGATTTAGCGCTGTTTGTGTTCATTGTACCATAAAAAAACAGAAAGGCTATATTTTTTTGAAATTACTCTTGAATTTTTGTACAGAATTAGGTACAATACTTCCTAGGTTGACGTTTCTTTAACAAACTGTTGCAGTGTTGTTTGGAAGCGGAACATTATTTACAATCATAGGAGGAATTTTATCATGGCAGTAAAAGTTGCAATTAATGGATTCGGACGTATTGGACGTCTTGCATTCAGACAGATGTTCGGAGCAGAGGGATACGAAGTTGTTGCGATCAACGACTTAACATCTCCAAAAATGTTGGCACATTTATTAAAATATGACTCATCTCAGGGTAAATATGCTCTGGCTGACAAAGTTGAGGCAACTGACGATTCTATCATCGTTGATGGCAAAGAAATCAAAATTTATGCAAAAGCTGACGCTGCAGAGCTTCCTTGGGGAGAAATCGGCGTTGACGTTGTATTAGAGTGTACTGGATTCTACACATCCAAAGCAAAAGCAGAAGCTCATATCAAAGCAGGTGCTAGAAAAGTTGTTATCTCTGCACCAGCAGGAAATGACCTTCCTACAATCGTTTACAATGTAAACCATGATACATTAAAACCAGAAGATACAGTTATTTCTGCAGCTTCCTGTACAACTAACTGCTTGGCACCTATGGCAAAAGCTCTGAACGATCTGGCTCCAGTTAAATCTGGTATCATGTGCACAATTCATGCTTACACAGGTGATCAGATGACACTTGACGGACCACAGAGAAAAGGCGACCTGAGAAGATCCCGTGCAGCAGCAGTTAATATCGTTCCTAACAGCACAGGCGCTGCTAAAGCTATTGGTCTTGTAATTCCTGAATTGAACGGCAAATTAATCGGTTCTGCACAGCGTGTTCCGACTCCTACAGGATCAACAACAATCCTGACAGCAGTTGTAGAAGGAAATGTAACAGTTGATCAGGTTAACGAAGCTATGAAAGCTGCTTCTAACGAGTCCTTTGGATACAATACAGATGAGATCGTATCCAGCGATATCGTTGGTATGAGATTTGGTTCTCTGTTCGATGCTACACAGACAATGGTTCTGCCATTAGACAATGGTACAACTGAGGTTCAGGTAGTTTCCTGGTATGACAATGAGAACTCCTACACAAGCCAGATGGTTCGTACAATTAAATACTTCTCTGAGTTAGCATAATTTTAGAACTTATATAAGGTTCGGTCTACTGGACCGAACCTTTTTCAATCTTTAAGACAATAAGAAACACAAGGAGGCAAATCATGCTGAATAAAAAATCTGTAGATGATATCAATGTAAAGGGCCAGAAAGTTCTGGTTCGTTGCGACTTTAACGTACCATTAAAAGAAGGCAAGATCACAGACGAGAACCGTCTGGTTGCTGCACTTCCTACTATTAAAAAATTAGTTGCTGATGGTGGAAGGATTATTCTCTGCTCTCACCTTGGCAAACCAAAGGGTGAGCCGAAGCCTGAATTATCTCTGGCTCCTGTAGCAGTCCGGCTTTCTGAGCTTCTTGGTCAGGAAGTAAAATTCGTTCCAAGCGCAGTTGTGGTAGATGACAGCGTAAAAGCTGCTGTTGAAGCTATGAACGATGGCGAGATCGTGCTGTTGGAGAACACACGTTACAGAATTGAAGAGACAAAGAATGGAGAGGCATTCAGCAAAGAACTGGCTTCTCTGTGCGATGTATTTGTAAATGACGCATTTGGTACTGCTCACAGAGCACATTGCTCCAACGTAGGTGTGACAGAGTTTGTAGATACCTGCGCTGTGGGATATTTAATGCAGAAGGAAATCGACTTCCTTGGAAATGCTGTAAACAATCCTGAGAGACCATTCGTTGCAATTCTGGGTGGCGCTAAGGTTGCAGATAAGCTGAACGTTATCGCGAACTTACTGGAGAAATGCGATACTCTGATCATCGGTGGTGGTATGGCTTATACCTTCCTGAAAGCAAAAGGATATGAAGTTGGAACTTCTCTGGTAGATGATGAGAAGATCGATTACTGCAAAGAAATGATCGCTAAGGCAGAAGCTCTCGGAAAGAATCTGTATCTGCCGGTAGATACCACAATCGCAAAAGACTTCCCAAGCCCAATCGATGCCGAGATTGAAGTATCTGTAGTACCTTCCAATGAGATTCCTGCAGACATGATGGGTCTTGATATCGGAACAGAGACAGCAGCCAAATTCGCTGAGGCTGTTAAGACAGCCAAGACTGTTGTATGGAACGGACCAATGGGTGTTTTTGAGAACCCAATCCTTGCCAAAGGTACAATCTCTGTAGCTCAGGCTCTGGCTGAGACAGATGCTACTACAATCATCGGCGGCGGTGACTCTGCAGCAGCAGTAAACCAGCTTGGATTTGGTGATAAGATGTCCCATATCTCCACGGGCGGCGGCGCTTCTTTAGAGTTCCTGGAAGGAAAAGAACTGCCAGGCGTAGCAGCAGCAGACGACAAATAAGATGGCCGAAGGCTGGTGTAATTACCGTATGGTCAGTACGCCAGGCAGGGGCTTTGTTGAGAGAAAATGCACTTAATCATTTAGATAATTATAATTAAGGAGAATACAATCATGGCAAGAAAGAAAATTATTGCAGGTAACTGGAAAATGAACATGACTCCATCTGAGGCAGTGGAGCTGGTAAACACCTTAAAACCATTGGTAGCCAACGATGAAGTAGATGTAGTATTCTGTGTACCGGCAATCGACATCATTCCTGTAATGGAAGCTGCAAAAGGCTCCAACATTCAGGTAGGCGCTGAGAATATGTATTTTGAGGAGAAAGGTGCTTACACAGGCGAGATTTCTCCTGCAATGTTAACAGATGTTGGTGTGAAATACGTAGTATTGGGACACTCTGAGAGAAGAGAGTACTTCGCAGAGACAAGCGAGACTGTAAATAAGAAAATGCTGAAAGCATTCGAGCACGGAATCACACCAATTATGTGCTGCGGTGAGACTTTAGAACAGAGAGAGCAGGGCGTAACTATGGACTTTATCCGTCAGCAGGTTAAAGTTGGATTCCTGGGTGTAACAGCAGATCAGGCTAAAACGGCCGTTATTGCTTATGAGCCAATCTGGGCGATCGGAACAGGTAAGACAGCTACTACGGAGCAGGCACAGGAAGTTTGCAAAGGCATCCGTGAGTGTATCGCTGAGATTTATGATGAAGCAACAGCAGAAGCAATCCGTATCCAGTATGGCGGATCTGTAAATGCTGCAACAGCTCCGGAATTATTTGTACAGCCAGATATCGACGGCGGATTAGTAGGTGGAGCAGCTCTGAAACCAGACTTTGGTAAGATCGTAAATTACAAATAATCACTTTATGAAAAGATAAAGTATGACGCAAACCCCGCTACCATCTATGAGAAATCATAATGGGAGTGGGGCTTGTACAATAAGATCATAATATGAGAAAACAATAACAGAAAAGACGAGTGAACCTTTTGGAAAGAAGGGGAGCTCGTCTTTTTTGCATATCTAAGAGTGTTTTCCGGGGTTTTTGATTATGTAAAAATGCTTTGGTGGGATATACAGTTACTTTCTTGTTTGGTTTTGATAAAAAGTGAATTAATTGAATTAAGATGAGTTTATATGATAAAAAAAGAAAATTGATTAATTAAAAAACATTTATAGGAATGGAATGTTGCTTAAAATTAACGGGAAATTTCGTATAAATTTCACAATATCTTATTT
>CAMQZX010000005.1 GCA_947039785.1 uncultured Lachnospiraceae bacterium
TATATTGTGTTACAATATATTAGCAAAATATTAAGAAAAAATTACAGAGGCAGGCGGTAAATTTTATGAATTATGCGATTTTGCAGCCTGCGTTCATCATAGAATAAGAAGTAACTACGAGGTGGATTATGAAGAAAACTAGAGTCAACAAAAAGGTATTAAATGCTTGCGGAGCTGCATTGGCTCTGTCTTTGATAGCTGCAAATGTAAATTATTATTCCGTTGAAGTGGATGCTTCCACGGTGGATGTAAATGGTCAGGCAACCACGGTGATACCGGGAAGTCTGTCAATGAAATCTCCAGCCGCATTGTCAACACTGGCATTGCCGGCATCAGCCTTTGGAACGCTGTCCTGGGCGAATCCTTCCACTGTGCCGTCTCAGTATTCCGGCTCTTATCCGGTTGTACTGAAAGTGACGGATACGAAAGGAGCGGATTTTTCTAAGGTTCCGGGATGGAATGCGGCAAACAGTACTGTTACTGGTTCTGTTACCGTAGTGGTAGAGAGTCTGGCACCTGCCACACCAGCACCGACTCAGGCACCGGAAACTCCCGCTGCCACACCAGTACCGACTCAGGCACCGGAAACTCCCGTTGCCACACCAGTACCGACTCAGGCACCGGAAACTCCGGGTGCAACAACTACTCCGGAAGATGAGGAGCCAGCGGACAGTGACATGCCCCAGCCGTCAGAAGTTCCTTCTGATGATACTAAGACACCGGATGAGTCTGAGACACCGGATGTTACCGAAGCACCGCAGCTGCCGGAAGCACCATCAATAGAAGACGGATTTCCAGATGAGGAAAAATATGGCGAGCTGAAAAATGCATCTTATGAAGCATATGAAGTGGACGAAGAATATATGATTGAGGAGGAAGGAGTCGGTGCGGCAGCGCCAGCCACTCAGTCCAATACATATAAAATTGCCGGAAGTAAGCCTCTTGTTGGCGGTAATATTGCCAACAACGGATATGGCGGAAGCACTGCGAAGCCAACATCCACACCGGCAGCTTCAAGTAGTGGAAACTCTTCCAATAGAACTGGTAATACAGGCAGTAACAGCAGTACGGGAAGCTCCTACAATTCTGCAGCTTCCAGCCAAACCAACGCAAGCAGCTCCCAGAATACCGGAAGCAATTATAATTCAGGCTCCACAAGCAAGTCCGGCAACCGTTCTGTTGCCATGGTGACCACAAAGCGTTACGGCGTATTGACTGGAGATGACACAGAGATCTTCCCTTATGCCGCAACAGGAATCTTTTCCATGCTGGTGGCAGCGTTTACGTTTTTTACCATGCGTTCAAGAAGAAAAGTGGTAAGCAAAGCCACAGAGGAAGAAGAAAAATAAGAATATTGAGAATAGTCAAACAACCCCTCCCATATATTGTTATGGGAGGGATGTTTTTATGAAAGGAAAATCAATTTTAAAAGGTCTGATGGGCGCGTATTTTCTGACCGCTTTGCTGCTGCTAATACTTGCATTTTTGTTGTTTAAGTTTGACCTGCAGGAACATATGGTGGGGGCAGGGATTACGGTTGTCTACATACTGTCCTGTTTTTTGGGAGGCTGTATCGTGGGAAAGGGAGCACGGCAGCAGAAATACCTGTGGGGAGCTTTGACAGGAATTGCGTATTTTCTGCTTTTGGTGGGAGTATCCTGTGTTGTGGAACGGGGGATTTCCATGAGCATGCCCCGTATGATCACCACGTTTGCCCTCTGTCTGGGAGGTGGAATGTTAGGAGGAATGCTGGCGTAAAATCCGGCAATTTCACAGGTAAGCTAAAATCTAAAAAAAACTTTGAAATTTCCATATTATGTGTTATACTGTATGCGATAAACATAAATGATTTTGGAGGAGTAAGCTATGAAACACATCAAGACATTAAATACAAAGAACCTGCAGAACACAGTAAAAAAAGGTGGATGCGGTGAATGTCAGACATCCTGCCAGTCAGCTTGCAAGACTTCCTGTACAGTAGGAAATCAGAGCTGCGAGAGCACAAAATAATAATAGTAAATTTGCATACCCAAAGCAGCGGTGGTAGAACCGCTGTTTTTTGGCGTTGCCGATTAGGAAGGGATTGAATTACCATGAGTTTGGTACATCGATATAGAAACAACGGATATAATATTGTTCTGGATATCAACAGCGGATGCATCCATGTGGTGGACGAGCTGGTGTATGAAGTGATTGGTTTGATGGATCAGGGCCTTGAGAAAGAGGAGATTCAAAATCAGTTGGTATCTCAATACGCCGAAGAAGAGATCAGGGATGCACTGGAGGAATGCCAGGAACTGATTGATCAGCAGATGCTGTTTACAGAGGATATATATGAAAATGCCATTGAACAGTTCTCAGAAAATCACGAGACGGTGGTGAAGGCACTGTGTCTTCATATTGCTCATGACTGTAATCTGGCATGCAGATATTGCTTTGCAGAAGAGGGAGAGTATCACGGTCACAGAGAGTTGATGACTTATGAGACTGGTAAGCAGGCTCTGGACTTTCTCATTGCCAATTCCGGAAGCAGAAGAAATCTGGAAGTGGACTTCTTCGGAGGGGAACCCTTGATGAACTGGAAGGTGGTCAAGGACCTGGTTGCCTATGGCCGACAGCAGGAGAAGCTGCACAATAAAAATTTCCGGTTTACGATCACAACCAACGGCGTATTGCTCAACGATGAGATGATGGAGTTTGCCAACAAAGAGATGGGCAATGTGGTGCTGAGTGTGGATGGCAGAAAGGAAGTTCATGATTTCATGCGTCCTTTCCCCAAGGGAGCAGGAAGCTATGATCTGATTCTGCCCAAATTCCAGAAATTTGCGGAAAGCCGCAATCAGGACAAATACTATGTGAGAGGTACATTTACCCGTCATAATCTGGATTTTTCCAAGGATGTGCTGCATCTGGCAGACCTTGGATTTAAGCAGATATCCGTGGAGCCGGTGGTGGCTCCCGATGAGGCTGACTATGCCATCCGCAGAGAAGATCTTCCTCAGATTTTTGAGGAATATGATGCTTTGTCCCGTGAGATGATCCAGAGGGAAAAAGAAGGAAAAGGTTTTAATTTCTTTCACTTTATGATAGACTTGACAGGTGGTCCTTGTGTGTATAAGAGATTATCCGGCTGCGGTTCCGGTACAGAATATCTGGCGGTGACTCCCTGGGGTGATCTGTATCCCTGCCATCAGTTTGTTGGCGAGGAGAAATTTTTGATGGGAAATGTCTGGGATGGAATCAAGACTCCTGAGATTCAGAAGGATTTCCGTCATTGCAACGTGTACACCAAGGAAGAATGTAAGAACTGTTTTGCCAGATTTTACTGCAGCGGCGGCTGTGCTGCCAATTCTTACAACATGCACAACACGATTCATTCTACCTATGAAATCGGATGCGAACTCCAGCGTAAGCGTGTGGAGTGTGCCATCATGATAAAAGCTGCTTTGGCAGATGAAAACTAGAAAGGAAATGAAGAAATGAAGAAAAACAGAGGAATACTTGTCCTGGTTTTAACTGTGATCATCCTTGGCTTTCTTTCCTATACAACGATTATGGGATGGGGACCTACAGGAACCGGAGCAGCCAAGAACATTAATCTGGGACTGGATCTGTCCGGTGGTGTCAGCATTACATATCAGACGACGGACAAGAATCCAAGCAGCGAAGATATGGACGACACCATCTACAAGCTGCAAAAACGTGTGGAACAGTACAGTACCGAGGCGCAGGTATATCAGGAAGGTGACAACCGCATCAATGTGGAGATTCCCGGTGTAACGGATGCCAATGAGATTTTGGAAGATTTAGGTAAGCCAGGTTCTCTGGTATTCCAGGATTCCGAGGGAAACACTGTTTTGGAAGGTTCTGACGTTGCCAGTGCGGAGGGCCAGGTGGCTCAGGATCAGACAAGCAAGAATAACGAATACATTGTAAGTCTTACCTTTACCGAGGAGGGCGCTGACAAGTTTGCAGAAGTAACCAGTGCAAACGTAGGTAAGCAGATTTCCATCGTATATGACGGTGAGATTATCAGTGCTCCTAGGGTTCAGGAAGCTATCACTGGCGGTAAATGCCAGATTGACGGAATGGCATCCATCGAGGAAGCCAAGGATCTGGCGTCCTTTATCCGCATCGGTGGATTGAAGCTGGAACTTACTGAGCTTCGTTCCAGTGTGGTTGCCGCACAGCTTGGCGTGGACGCAATTAAAACCAGTCTTCAGGCCGGAGCCATTGGTCTGATCATAGTAATGTTGTTTATGATTTTCGTATACCGCATTCCTGGCTTGGTTGCTTCCATTGCATTGTTAGTTTATACAACTTTGATTTTGATTACGTTAAATGCTTTTGATATTACTTTGACTTTGCCAGGTATCGCAGGTATTATCCTGGGCATCGGTATGGCAGTGGATGCCAACGTAATTATTTATGCCCGTATTCAGGAGGAAATTGGTGCCGGAGTAACGGTGAAAAATGCCATCAAGGCAGGTTTCCAGAAGGCCTTTTCCGCCATCTTTGACGGTAATATCACCACATTGATTGCTTCTTTCGTGTTGATGTGGCTTGGCTCCGGTAGTGTGAAGGGATTTGCTTACACACTGGCTTTGGGTATTGTAATGTCTATGTTCAGTGCGCTGGTAGTATCCAGATACGTAATGCGTGCGTTCTATGCGATTGGTGTTCATGATGAGAAATTCTATGGCAAAGCCAAAGAACGTAAAGTCATCAACTTTATCGGACATAAAAAAGTATTTTTTGCAATTTCCATCATCTGTATTCTGGTTGGACCGATTGCCATGGGAGTCTTCCACGGTTCTCAGGGCAAAGCCTTAAACTACAGCCTGGATTTCATGGGCGGAACGGCAACAACTGTAATGTTCAATGAAGATATGCCGATGGAAGAAATTGATGCTAACGTGGTACCTGTTGTAGAAGAAATCACAGGAGATGCCAATGTACAGGCGACCAAGGTGGTAGATACCAATCAGGTGGTAATTAAAACTCGTGAGCTGAGTCTGGAAGAGAGACAGGAAATGAACGCAGCCATGGTTGAGAAATTTGATGTGGACGAGGATTTAATTACAGCTGAGAGTATTTCATCCACTGTAAGTGCTGAGATGCAGAGAGACGCCATTATGGCGGTGATCGTGGCAACCTTCTTCATGTTGATTTACATCTGGTTCCGCTTTAAGGATATCCGGTTTGCAGGAAGTGCGGTTCTGGCATTGCTTCATGATGTGCTTGTGGTACTGGCATTTTACGCAGTGGCACGTACCTCTGTGGGTAACACCTTCATCGCATGTATGCTGACCATCGTAGGTTACTCCATCAATGCCACCATCGTTATCTTTGACCGTATCCGTGAGAACATGCAAACTAAGAAGAGAAAACAGGATCTGGCAGAAATTGTGAATATGAGTGTGACTCAGACACTGACCAGAAGTATTTATACTTCATTCACCACCTTTGTTATGGTATTGCTTCTGTTTATTCTGGGTGTGTCATCGATCCGTGAATTTGCTCTGCCATTGATGGTAGGTATCATCTGTGGTGCTTACTCTTCCGTATGTATTACAGGCTCTCTGTGGTACGTGATGAAAACAAGACAGATGAAAAATAAATAGTTCAGTAACAGTATAAAAGCTGCCAGACCTGGCTTTGTCAGGCGGCAGCTTTTGTCTTATATATATGACATTCTTAAAGGGAGGAAAATAAAAGAATATGGAGCGTTGGGTAGTAACGGCAAAAAAGGCGGATTTTCGGAAAATCGGTCAGAGGTTTCACATTGATCCGGTAACTGCCAGAATCATCCGCAACCGGGATATCATCGAAGAAGGGGAAATTGATGAATATCTCAACGGAAATCTGAGAAGCCTTCATTCTGCCAGGCTGATGAAAGATATGGATAAGGCAGTGGCGTTGATCCGTCAGGCGGTGGAGGAAAAACGAAAAATCCGCATCATTGGAGATTATGATATTGATGGAGTCATGTCCACTTATATTCTGTTGGAGGGAATGACCAGAATCGGAGCCTGCGTAGACACCTATATTCCAGACCGGATTCAGGACGGCTATGGAATGCATGAGCATCTGGTGCATCGTGCAGCCGACGATGGTATCGAGATGATCATCACCTGTGACAATGGAATTGCCGCAGCAAAAGAGATTGCTCTTGCAAAATCTCTGGGAATGACCATGATTGTCACAGACCACCACAACATTCCCTATGAGGAAAAGGACGGGGTGAGGACCAGTATTCTTCCGCCTGCCGATGCGGTGGTCAATCCCAAGCAGGAGGATTGTGCCTATCCATTTAAGCATCTTTGCGGAGCGGCAGTGGCTTATAAGCTGATCACAGCTCTCTATGAAGACTGGGAGATTTCACCTGATGAGCATGAGGGGTTTTTGGAGATGGTTGCCATTGCCACGGTGGGAGATGTGATGGATCTTCTGGGGGAAAACAGGATTTTGGTGAAGGAAGGACTAAAGCGTCTGCAGCATCCGAAAAATCTGGGGATTAAAGCTTTGATTGAAGCTACTCAGTTAAGTCAGAAGCTCATCGGCGCTTATCACATCGGCTTTGTGCTGGGGCCGTGTATCAATGCCAGCGGACGTCTGGATACGGCATCCCGTTCTCTGCAGCTTTTAAAGGCGTCTACAAGGGAAGAGGCTGCAAAGCTGGCGGGGGACCTTCAGGCCATGAATGAGAGCCGTAAGGCAATGACTGCCAAAGGCGTGGAGGCTGCAGTGGAGCTGGTGGAAACTAGTTCTCTGAAAGAAGACAGGGTGCTGGTGGTATACCTTCCTGACTGTCACGAAAGCCTGGCAGGCATCATTGCCGGGCGTCTCCGGGAAAAGTATCACAAGCCGGTATTTGTCCTGACAAGAGGAGAGAAGGATGTGAAAGGCTCAGGCCGTTCCATCGAGACCTAC
Source organism: uncultured Lachnospiraceae bacterium (assembly GCA_947039785.1). Taxonomy (GTDB): domain Bacteria; phylum Bacillota; class Clostridia; order Lachnospirales; family Lachnospiraceae; genus JALFVM01. The sequence goes on from CAMQZX010000005.1 coordinate 6,934, forward strand.
TCCATGTACGATGAATTGATCAAATGTAAGGAGCTTTTGATTCAGTTCGGCGGTCACCCCATGGCGGCGGGCCTGTCTCTGGCAGAGGAGAATGTGCCCATGTTCCGGAACATGATAAATGATGCCTGTACCTTGACGGAGCGTGATCTGATGCCCAAGATTACCATTGATGTGCCCATGCCTTTGTCTTATCTGAGAACTTCTCTGGTGGAGGAGCTTACCCTTTTGGAGCCTTTTGGAAAGGGAAATCCCCGGCCGTTGTTTGCACAAAAGGGAATTTGTGTGTTAGAATCCCGGATTCTTGGCAAAAATAGGAATGTGGTTCAGATGAAAGTAAAAGACGGCGCAGGTAATGTGATACCCGCAGTCTATTTTGGGGATGGAGACAGCTTTGCCAGACGGGCATCACTGCCGGAACCCATGGATATCGTTTATTATCCCCAGATACACAGCTGGCAGGGAAGGGAATCTTTGCGGATCACTATACAGAACTATCAGTAGCACTACATCATATATCTTGCGGTATGTACGTTTAGGCGTACTTGAATATATAGAAAAAAGATGTTATACTAATCGGGGAAATTTAGAGAATTATAACGAATGAAAATGAAGAGCAGGTGATGAACAGTGGCAGAGAAGGAAAAGGTTACAATTCAGGAAAAACTGGATACGGTGAAAAAAGCAGATGCCAGCGTAAAGGCCATGAAGGATTTTACCAGCCCGGAAGTTCTGTATCAGGAGTTAATTGCCAGTGTGAAAAAGTATCATCCGTCCGATGATATCACAATGATTGAGAACGCCTATATGGTGGCAAAAGATGCCCATGAAGGCCAAAAGCGTAAATCAGGGGAGCCTTATATTATTCATCCTCTGTGTGTGGCAATTATTCTGGCTGACCTGGAACTGGATAAGGAGACCATTGTGGCAGGTATTCTTCATGATGCAGTGGAAGACACTATTATGACCACCGAGGAGATCACAGAGCAATTTGGGGAAGAGGTTGCTCTTCTGGTGGATGGTGTGACGAAGTTGGGGCAGTTATCTTATTCTGCGGATAAGGTAGAAGTTCAGGCAGAAAATCTTCGTAAGATGTTTCTGGCTATGGCAAAGGATATCCGTGTGATTTTGATTAAGCTGGCAGACCGGTTGCACAACATGAGAACGCTGCAGTACATGCTGCCTCATAAGCAGCAGGAAAAAGCAAGAGAGACAATGGATATCTATGCACCAATTGCCATGCGCCTTGGTATTTCCAAAATCAAAGTGGAGCTGGATGATTTATCTTTAAAATATTTAAAACCGGATGTGTATTACGATCTGGTGGATAAAATTGCCCTTCGAAAGAGCGTACGGGAGGAATTTGTCAATAAGATTGTGGCTGAAGTGCAGGATCATCTGAAGGGGGCCAATCTTGAGGCTCAGGTAGATGGACGTGTTAAGCATTTCTTCAGTATTTATAAGAAAATGGTAAACCAGGATAAGACCCTGGATCAGATTTATGATTTGTTTGCCGTGCGGATTCTGGTGGACACAGTGAAGGACTGTTATGCGGCTCTTGGTGTGATTCATGAGATGTATAAGCCGATTCCGGGACGGTTTAAAGATTATATTGCCATGCCAAAGCCCAATATGTATCAGTCATTGCATACGACTCTGATTGGTCCCAATGGACAGCCCTTTGAGATTCAGATTCGTACCTATGAGATGCATAAAATTGCAGAGTTTGGTATCGCAGCCCACTGGAAGTATAAAGAGTCTTCCGACGGCAAGCGTCCGCCCAGCCAGAGTGAGGAGGAGAAGTTAAGCTGGCTTCGTCAGATCCTGGAATGGCAGCGGGACATGTCGGATAATCGGGAATTTATGAGTCTGTTAAAGAGTGATCTGGATCTTTTTGCAGACAATGTATACTGTTTTACCCCTGCCGGTGATGTAAAGACGCTGCCTGCAGGTTCTACTCCTATCGATTTTGCCTACAGTATTCACAGTGCGGTAGGAAATAAGATGGTAGGTGCCAGAGTTAATGGAAAGCTGGTTCCTATTGAATATGTCATTAAGAACGGAGATCGAATTGAGGTAATTACCTCTCAGAACTCCCAGGGACCCAGCCGGGACTGGCTGAAGCTGGTAAAGAGTACCCAGGCAAAAAATAAAATTAACAACTGGTTCAAACAGGAACTGAAGGGAAACAACATTCAGAAGGGTAAGGAGATGTTAAGTGCCTACGCCCGTTCCAAGAATCTGCGCCTGAGCATGTACACCAAGACTCAGTATATGGAAGCTGTCATGCGCAAATATGGTTTCCGGGACTGGGATGCTGTGATGGCTGCCCTGGGCCATGGAGGTTTGAAGGAAGGCCAGATTTTAAACAAGCTGATCGAATGTTACAATAAAGACAATTTGGCTAAGATTACCGATGAGGATATTCTGGAGGCCAGCAAAGAAAATCAGATGAAAATGCGTCCTGTTCGGGATAAGAGCGGCATCACGGTTAAAGGTGTCCACGATGTCAATGTGCGTTTTTCCAAATGCTGCAGCCCTGTGCCGGGAGATGAGATCATCGGATTTGTCACAAGAGGACGTGGTGTTTCCGTACACCGGACAGACTGTATTAATGTGCTGAATATGAGTGAGATGGATCGTGCCCGCTTGATTGAGGCGGAATGGCAGACCTCCGGCACCAAGGTGGAGGAGAAGTATCTGGCAGAGATCAGTGTGTATGCCAACAACCGTACTGGGCTTGTGGTGGATATCACCAAGCTTTTAAGTGAGCGGAAAATTGATCTGAGAAGTATCCACAGTCGTACCAGCAAGCAGGAGAAGGCTACCATCTCCCTTGCCTTTGAGATTGGAAGCAAGGAAGAATTGAACAGCCTCATTAGAAAAATCAGACAGGTAGAGAGCGTTCTCGATGTGAAGCGTACTACCGGATAAGGAGTCCATGATGAAAAATATGATTATTCAGCAATGTGTACTGGGCATGGTCTGTACCAATTGCTATTTTCTGATGAATAAAGAAACGAAGGAATTGTTGATTGTGGATCCGGCTGATGCGCCGGAGAAAATTGACCAGATGGTGGTTCGCATGGAAGGTAAGCCGGTGGGGATTTTGCTCACCCACGGCCATTATGATCACATTTTGGCAGTGGAAGCAGTCCGGGAAAAATATGGACTGAAGGTTTACGCCCATCAGGATGAGGCGGCTCTTCTGAAAAATCCCACCCTGAACCTGTCTGGCTATGGCCAGGGCGGATGCCGTGTTGTACCCGATGAATTACTGGTGGATGGACAAAAATTTCAGGAAGCAGGGTTTGAGATTCAAGTGATTCATACACCAGGGCATACTGCAGGAAGCTGCTGTTATTATTTTCAGGAGGAGGGAATTCTAGTCAGCGGAGATACACTGTTTTGCGGTTCTGTGGGACGTACCGATCTTCCCACAGGAAGTACCAGCCAGATCATAGACAGTCTGCATAAGCTTTTAGATAATCTGCCTGAAGAGATAGATGTACTTCCGGGACATGAATCCACCACCACAATTGGATATGAAAAGAGGTATAATCCTTTTGTATAAGATAGGTATATGGTTTAATAAGCAAGATTACGAATACGACGTTCATTCCCTGATGATGGCATTTTACCCGGGCTCCGAGATTTCACTTTTGTATGGAGAGACTCTGGCGGAGGAACAGTTTGAGCCTTTGATCTACAATACTGCCATGAAAGTGGAGTACAAGGAAGGTCAGATTGGTTTGACTGCGTTTCAGGATGGTGAGATTTACTATGAAAGTGCAGCGGTGGAGTCCTATGAGGACAGGAAAGAGACTAAGAATCGTCTGAAGCAGGCGGTATATCGGGTGCTTTCCAAAATTACGGGTAAGGTACTGCCTTGGGGTACTCTGACGGGAATCCGTCCTACCAAGCTTCCCATGCAGATGCTGGAGCAGGGGATGAAAAATGTGGACATTGCCCGGTATCTGCGGGATACTTACTACACGTCCAACGAAAAGACTGCCTTAAGCATCGCCATTGCCAACAGGGAAAGAGAAATTTTAAAAGATATTGATTACGAGAATGGCTACAGTTTGTATGTGGGCATTCCCTTTTGTCCCAGTATTTGTCTGTATTGTTCCTTTAGCTCGTATCCGCTGGAGAGGTGGAAGAAAAGGGTAGATGAATACGTGGATACTCTGTGTTATGAGATTCGAAAGACTGGGGATTTCATGGCAGGCAGAAAGCTAAATACGATTTATATTGGCGGTGGAACACCCACCACACTCAGTCCCAGGCAGCTTCGGCGGGTGCTTACCTGTCTGGGAGAAGTCTTTTCCTATGATGATCTGCAGGAATTTACCGTGGAGGCGGGGCGCCCTGACAGCATTACCCGTGAGAAACTGCAGGTGCTTCGTGAGTTTCCGGTGACCAGAATTTCCGTTAACCCCCAGACTATGAATCAGGAGACGCTGGAGATTATTGGAAGGCGTCATACAGTAGAGGACACCAAAGAAGCCTTTCTTCTGGCAAGAGAGCTGGGCTTTGACAACATCAATATGGATTTGATTGTTGGCCTTCCGGGAGAAGATAAGGAGATGGTCCGACATACCCTGGAGGAAGTAAAGGCGTTAAATCCCGACAGTCTTACTGTGCATTCACTGGCGGTGAAGCGGGCGGCCAGACTGCATATGTTCCGGGATCAGTATCAGGAGATGACCTTTGAAAACAGTCAGGAAATCATGGACATGACCATGGAGTACGCCCATGAGATGGAGATGGGTCCCTACTATCTGTATCGCCAGAAAAATATGGCGGGAAATTTTGAAAATGTAGGTTATTCCCGGGAAGGCAAAGCAGGGATTTACAATATTTTGATTATGGAGGAGAAGCAGCCCATTCTGGCTCTGGGAGCCGGCGGGTCCACCAAGCTGGTTTTTGACCATGGGCGCCGCATTGAGCGGGTGGAAAACGTAAAAGATGTGACGAACTACCTCCAGAGAATTGATGAGATGATTGAGCGCAAGCGTGTAGGAATCGAGAAATATCTGGGAATGCCGAAAAAGAAAGAAGATTCTCAGGATGGCGATTCCGGGGAGAGTGCGCCGGGTGAGATCGTGTTAGACCTTACCAACGAGATGAATCACGCCATTCAGGTCAGCAATTTTGCCTATGAAGTGGGGCGGGAGCTGAAGCTGGATGAGGAGACCTGCCATGAACTTGCCTTGGCAGGAATGCTTCACGATATCGGCAAGATTAAGCTCAATCGCTATATCAACGGAGTGGAAGATCCCATGGCCATTGAGAAGCTGAAATATGACAGGATGCATTCTCAGTTGGGGTATGAGGCTTTGAAAGATCAAGGCTATTCCAGGTTTATTCTGGATTGTATTTTATATCATCATGAGAATTATGACGGCAGCGGTTATCCGTGCAATCTGCGGGGAGAGGATATTCCTTTTGGCGCCCGAATCATGCATGTCTGTGATGTGTATGTAGCATTGCGTTCCGACAGGCCCTATCGTTCTGCCTTTGATGTGAATACGGCCATGGAGCTGATGATTGAAGAGGTGAAAAACTTCGATATGGAGGTTTTTCTTGCCTTTCAAAGAGTAGTACATAATAAATTATCAGAGGAATAAAGAGGAGGATATTATGGCAATGAAGAAAAAGCCGGTAACCGGCATGAGAGATATTTTACCTAAGGAGATGGAGATTCGAAATTATGCGATGAATCTGATCCGGGAGACTTATGGAAGTTTCGGATTCGTTTCTCTGGAGACTCCCTGTGTGGAGCACATTGAGAATCTGTGCAGCAAGCAGGGCGGAGATAATGAGAAGCTGATCTTTAAGATTTTAAAGAGAGGTGAGAAGCTGAAAATTGACTCTGCAAAAGAAGAGATGGATCTGGTGGACGGAGGCCTTCGTTATGATTTGACGGTACCTCTTTCCAGATATTATTCCAACAATGCCAATGAGCTGCCTTCTCCATTTAAGGCATTGCAGATGGGAAATGTATGGAGAGCAGACAGACCTCAGAGAGGCCGTTTCCGTCAGTTTATGCAGTGTGATATTGACATTCTGGGAGAGCCTTCCTGTCTGGCTGAGATTGATTTGATTCTGGCAACCAGTACCTTGCTTGGCAAACTGGATTTTAAGAACTTTACCATCCGTATCAACGACCGTAAGATTTTAAAAGCCATGGCTGCATACAGCGGTTTCCCGGAAGAGAGCTATACTACTGTATTTATTATTCTGGATAAAATGGACAAGATCGGTCTGAATGGCGTTCGTCAGGAATTGTTGGATGAGGGCTTTGCAGCAGAGGCTATTGACAAATATTTAAGTCTGTTTGATCACATTACAAGAGATATTGAAGGTGTTCGTTACTGTGGTGAAGTTTTGAAGGATGTGATGGATGAGGGTGTCGCCCGTGACCTTGAGACTATTATGAAGAGTGTGGAAGCAGTGAAGACTGCAGAGTTTAAGATTGAATTTGACCCTACGCTGGTTCGTGGAATGTCTTATTACACAGGGCCGATCTTTGAAATTTCCATGGATGAGTACGGCGGTTCTGTAGGAGGCGGCGGACGTTATGATGAGATGATTGGTAAATTCATCGGTCAGAATGTATGTGCGACTGGATTTTCCATCGGATTTGAGCGTATTGTCATGCTGCTGATGGAGCGTGAGTATCAGGTTCCTTCTGCAAAACAGAAGAAAGCTTTCTTAGTGGAGAAAAATATGCCGTCTGATCAGCTTATGAAGGTCTTTGAGTTGGCAACAAGAGAGCGTGAAAATGGTATGCAGGTAACCATTACCGCCATGAAGAAGAATAAGAAATTCCAGAAGGATCAGCTGGAAGCAGAAGGTTATACAGAGATTCAGGAATTCTACAGCGACAGAATGTAAAAGGATAGCAGGGCAGAGATTGACAGATATTTCAATCTCGCCCTATACTTACATGCATAGACATGTTGCTGTTCACGTTGCGGACAGTGGCTATAAAATATTTTGGAGGAAAACATGGCAGAGACAATGAAAGGTCTGCACAGATCTCATAGATGTGCAGAAGTGACAAAAGCAGACATCGGCAGTGAAGTCACCCTGATGGGATGGGTTCAGAAAGGCCGTAACAAGGGCGGTATCGTATTTGTGGATTTGCGTGACCGTTCCGGAATTATACAGTTGATTTTTGAAAATGGAAGTATTGATGAAGCAGGTTTTGAGAAAGCCGGAAAGCTGAGAAGCGAGTTTGTGATTGCGGTAGTAGGTACCGTGGAGGCTCGTTCCGGCGCTGTCAATCCAAATCTTGCAACAGGTGAGATTGAGATTCGTGTAAAGACGCTGCGTGTTCTGTCCGAGGCAGAGACACCGCCCTTCCCAATTGAGGAGGACAGCAAGACAAGAGAGGAAGTCCGTCTGAAATATCGTTATCTGGATTTGAGACGTCCGGACCTTCAGAGAAACCTGATGTTGAGAAGTCAGGTAGCGACACTGACCAGAGATTATTTTACAAAAGAGGGTTTTCTGGAGATTGAGACTCCTACTATGATTAAGAGTACTCCGGAAGGTGCCAGAGACTATCTGATTCCAAGCCGTATTCATCCGGGAGAGTTTTATGCCCTTCCCCAGTCTCCTCAGATTTACAAGCAGTTGCTGATGTGTTCTGGTTATGACCGCTATTTCCAGCTGGCAAGATGTTACCGTGATGAGGATTTGCGTGCGGACAGACAGCCGGAATTTACTCAGATTGACCTGGAGATGTCTTTTGTGGATGTGGATGACGTAATCGATGTAAATGAGAGATTTCTGGCCAGATTGTTTAAGGAAGTGTTAAATGTGGAGGTCCCTCTTCCCATCCAGAGAATTACCTGGCAGGAAGCCATGGATCGCTACGGCTCTGATAAGCCGGATCTTCGTTTCGGTATGGAGCTTCACAATGTGACTGATGTGGTGAAAAACTGTGAATTTGCAGTGTTTAAAGGTGCTATCGAGAATGGTGGAAGTGTCCGCGGTATCAATGCAAAAGGACAGGGTAGCATGCCTCGTAAGAAAATCGACAAGCTGGTGGCTTTTGCCAAAGATTACGGCGCAAAAGGACTGGCTTATGTTGCTATCCAGGAAGATGGCAGCCTGAAATCTTCCTTTGCCAAATTTATGAAGGATGAAGAAATGGCTGCACTGGTACAGGCTATGGAAGGTGAGGCAGGCGACTTATTGCTGTTTGCTGCCGACAAGAATAAAGTGGTATATGATGTGCTGGGCGCGCTGCGTCTGGAGCTTGCAAAACAGATGGAACTGTTGAACAAGGATGAATTTCGTTTTGTATGGGTAACTGAGTTCCCGCTTTTAGAGTGGTCTGAGGAGCAGAATCGTTTTAATGCCATGCACCATCCGTTCACCATGTTGATGGAGGAGGATTTGGAGCTTCTGGATACCGATCCTGGCAAGGTCCGTGCTAAGGCGTATGATATCGTATTGAATGGTAATGAGATTGGCGGAGGAAGTGTAAGAATCCATCAGAATGACATCCAGGAAAAAATGTTTGAAGTACTTGGATTTACCAAGGAGGCTGCTTATGAGCAGTTTGGCTTCCTGTTAAATGCCTTTAAATACGGTGTTCCGCCTCACGCAGGATTGGCTTATGGTTTGGACCGCTTGGCAATGCTGATGGCGAAGGAAGACAGTATCCGTGATGTTATTGCATTCCCGAAAGTAAAGGATGCTTCCGATTTGATGTCTGAAGCTCCAAGCCCTGTTGCCCAGGAGCAGTTAGATGAGCTGGAATTAAAGATTCATGCAGCTAAGGAAGAAGATTAAAAACGAAATGATTTTGTAATCAAATAAGGGACGAAGAGTTTTCAGATTCTTCGTCCCTTTTGATACATTGATTTGTCTGTCTAATAGTAATCAGAATCGTAGCTGGAATCATAACTGGAGTCATAGTCAGAATCATAATAGGAGCTGTCGTATCCTGAATCATAATCACTGTTATAGCTGCTCTCTGATTGGGCTGCTGTGGATGCCTGGGCAGGAGCAATGGTTTCCATGGCTGTGGTAAGTGCGTCTGACAAAGTACCGAAAATGGCATTTCCAATAACACTGGTATCCTGCAGTACCCAGGAGATTCCGTCATTTACCATGGGGACTGTCACATCCAGTGTGATGGTGTCCTTGTTGGACTGAATGCAGTCTAACATCAGTTGGTAAGATTTGGAGCTGCGTCCTTCTTCTCCGTCATAAAGAGCCTGAGGAGTAGCCAGATATTCCTGAATCTGAGTTTCGTAGTTTTTCAGAATAGCATCGTAATCGAAGGTGGTGATTCCAACTTCAGCATTGGAAGTGTAGCCTTCCTGGGAACAGCTTCCGATTTCATAGGCAAAACAAGACTGGACCTGCTGGATCAGTGCAGAAGTAAAGGCTTCTGTGGCTGTATTATCGGTATCCAATAACTGTGAAATTCCCAGATAATTAATCAGCTGAGTATCGCTCATGCCCTGCATAGTGGAAAAATAAATGGTTAAAGTTTCTGTGGGGGTGAGAAGGTTGGGATTGGTAATGCAACTGATAAAGCCGCCCACGATTTCATTTTCCAGATCATTATTTTTCTTAATGTGCCAGGAACCCTTTGATTTTTTTAAATGCATGGTACAATTGGTCTCCACAGCTTCATATTGATTGTCTCGCATCAGTTGGTTCATCAGTTCAAAATGTTCGTCCAGGGTAGTTTCCTGTGCGGGAACCTGATTGGCTGTGTTGGCAGCGGCAAGGATTGCTTCTTCCAGATGGGCGCTGGCAAAGTCCTTGGCCAGCTTCTGGGCATCCAATGTGTTTAGCCGGAGTGAGGCGGTCGCTTTGTCGTCTTTTACTTCGATATCCAGTATTTTATAATTAAAATCCTGGAAATAAAGAGAGATGAATTCTTCTACCAATTCTGAGTTTGAGATGGCTTCTGTGGCATTGGGGAATATGTTTTCGGCTGAAATGTATTGTTCTGCAGTTGCGGCATCCAGATTTTTCAGCTGATCCAAATCCTTGACGATTTCAGTTTCCACATCTGTTTTTTCTATGTTTCCGCAGCCTGTCAGCAACAGACAGAACGGAAAAATCAGCAACAGCAGAAGTTTGCTTTTCTTATTCATGTGATAATATCCTTTCTGAGATTCCTTTTATAGTGTACCAGATTGGTAAGAAATGTCAACCGGAAAGCGGGTTTGTATTATGGGCTTCCAAGCAGACACACTCGAATAAGCAGTAAGGCTTTCCTTTTTCAGTGAAATCTGTTATGATAATAGCAATCTGAGATTTCTTGTTATGCGGATACAAATATATTGTATTTGAGAAAACTCAGAAGATAGGAGGACTTTATGAAGAAACGGATTGCAATGATCGGGGGGCTTGTGGTTGCAGTTGGCGTGGCAGGAGGTGCCGGATGGTACGTATGGAACCAGAAGGTAGGTTCTGGCGATGAAGAGACAGTATATGTGACTACTGTGGCTACTTTGATGGGTGATGTATCCGGAACGCAGAACCGGTATGCCGGAGTGGTGGAACCTCAAAAGACAGTGAAAGTAAAGGTTGAAAGTAACCGAAAGGTGAAAAATGTGAAGGTAAAGGAAGGGGATACTGTTCAGGCCGGTGACGTGCTTTTTGAATATGATGCCAGTACATCAGAGGATAATCTCGCCCAGGCAGAATTGGATCTGGAACGTTATAAAAATGAGGCAAACAGCCTTACCAATCAGATTGAAACACTGAAAAAGGAGAAAAATGAAGCGTCAGCTGATGACCAGCTTTCCTATACCATTGAGATTCAGACAGCAGAGATGGATCTGAAGAAAAATGAATATAATCAGAAGAGTAAGGAAGCAGAGATTGAAAAGCTGAAAAAGGCACTTAATGACCTGGAAGTGACCAGCGATATCACGGGTGTGATCAAGAAAATCAATGACTCTGTAATCAGCAGTTCTTCTGACGATTTCAGTGATGAATCTTCTGGTGGGAGCAATGAGAGCACCACTTTTATTACCATTGTGGCAACGGGGACCTATCGGGTGAAAGGAACGGTCAATGAGACTAACCGCAGTTCCATTGTGGAAGGTGAGCCGGTGCTGTTTCTCTCCAGAGTTGATGAGGATGTGACCTGGACAGGAATTATGGCCGGTGTGGATACCAATGAACCAGAGAAAGAAAGCAGCAGCAACAGCGACTACTACGGTTCCGAAGGTAATGAGCAGACCACCTCCTCCAATTATCCTTTTTATGTGGAGCTGGATTCTGCAGATGGACTGATGCTGGGACAGCACGTGTATATTGAGATGGACTACGGCCAGACGGAAATAAAGGACGGAATCTGGCTGGATGAGTTTTATATAACAGATGCGGATACGCAGCCTTATGTATGGGCTTCTACAGAAAAGGATCGTCTGGAAAAAAGAGAGGTCACTCTGGGTGAGTATGACGAAGAACTGGGGAAGTATCAGATTACAGAAGGTCTGGCAAAGACGGATTGCATCGCATTTCCTGATGAATCTTATAAGGAGGGAATGAAGACCACCATCAATGAAAATGCCCAGACACCTACCGAAAGCGGAATGGACGGGGAATTTGACAGCAGCTATGACAGTAGTATGGACAGCAGCTTCGACAACAGTGGTGAGGAGCTGCAGGATGCTTCCTTCGGCACTGATGAGGATGGCGTGGAAATCATCGAAGAGGGGGGGGCCCCTGAATGATTTTGGAGTTGAAAAACATCTATAAGAATTACCAGCAGGGTAAAATGGAGGTTCCCGTTTTAAAGGATGTGAACTTTTCCATGGAAGAAGGAGAGTATGTGGCAATTATGGGACCTTCCGGTTCCGGTAAGACCACTCTTATGAACATCATCGGCTGTCTGGATAAATCCACATCGGGAACTTTTTTGCTGGATGGCCAGGATGTAAATAAGTGTACAGAAAATGAAATGTCAGATATTCGCCTTCGAAAAATAGGCTTTGTCTTTCAGAGCTTTCACCTTTTGCCCAAGCAAAGTGCCATTGAAAATGTGATGATGCCCTTAAACTATGCAGGAGTTCCCAAGAAAAAGAGAAGGGAGATTGCGTTTGCCGCCCTTGAGAGGGTGGGGCTGGCTGATCGTGTGGATTTTCGTCCCAATCAGCTTTCTGGAGGACAGATGCAGAGAGTGGCAATCGCAAGAGCCATTGTCAACAGCCCGAAGATTTTGCTGGCTGATGAGCCCACCGGTGCTCTGGACAGTAAATCAAGTGTTCAGGTGATGGACCTGTTTCAGAAATTAAACGATGAGGGTGTGACTGTACTGATGATTACCCATGATTCGGAGATCGCCGATTACGCCAAGAGAGCGGTGTTGATTCGAGATGGAGTGCTCAGTGAGAAAGAGGTGAGCGCCCGTGAGTAAAAAGAAGAAAATCCTGGTCATTTTCATTGTGGCCGCCATTTTGTGCCTTGCAGCAGTCATTGCTGTGGTGGTAGTTAAACAGGTGAATGAAAAAGTGATCACCGTAGTTCCTGTGGAAAATCTGGCGATGGACTATTATAACGACAATCAGGAGACCGTCAGCGGTGAGATTACGACTCAGGTTACCCAGAAGGTACAGCTTGATAACGATGCAGTTGTGTCAGAAGTCTATGTGAAAAAAGGAGATCGTGTGAAGACTGGAGATAAGCTGATGTCTTACGATACTACTTTGACTGAGATGGAACTGGAAATTGAAAAGCTGACCAAAGAAAATAATGAGCGTAAGCTTAAGAAGGCGAAAGACCGATTATATTCTCTGGAGCATGGAGGTCCTGTGGAGGAAGGAGACGGAGATTACGATATGGACAATTCCTACGAAAGTGATGATCCAGAGGATGGAGATGATCCGGAGTCTGCATCCATCAGGGGAATTCCTGGTAAGACTTCCGGGATTGCCGCCATGCCGGTAGCGGCTTTTCGACCGGTATCGCTGTCCAATCCATCAGGGGAATCCTCTGAGATTTTGGAACATACCCCTGTTGTGATTGACCCGGGGGCATCGGAAGAAACTCCAACAGAGACGCCCACAGATACACCAGAGCCTACACAGACACCGGAACCTACAGAGGAGCCGGATTTAAATACAGTATATGCCATCCTGGATTTTGATTCTGTACCCTACAGAGGTAGCGGGACGGTGGAGGATCCTTATTGTTATCTCTGTGATGGAGAGGAAGAATATATTGTGGTAAAGGGATCCTTCTTTAATAAAATGGCAGGTTATAATGAAGATGGATCTGAGAAGATTTCGGAGGATGCTCCATATTGGTATCGCATTGAATTTCATGAAAATAACAGGATTGCCGACATGGAGAATCCGGAGGAGTCTCTTATTGGATATTATACCCGAAAGGGGGGCAGTGAGCCGACTAACAGTGAGGAAGAGAAGCACTTTTCGGTGGATGGTGCCATGATGTCTTCTGATGACACAGCGATTCTGACACCAACACCTACCGAAGCGCCGGATGAGGATTGGGATGAGGATTCGGATGACTTTGATGACGAAGGAGGGGAAGGGCTCTCCAGAGAAGATGCCATCAAGGCGCAGAAATCTCTGATCGCTTCTCTGGAGCTTCAGATTAAGACCAATGCCCTTCAGATTTCCAAGCTGGAGAAAAAGGTAAAGAATCAGACAGTGGTTGCCACCATTGACGGAAAGGTGACTGTGGTGGGTGATCCGGTGACCGGGGAATCTGACGGGGAATCGTTTCTTGAGGTGGACAGTGATGAAGGTCTTTATGTACAGGGTTCGATCGGTGAGCTAATGTTAGAAAGTGTTACCGCTGGTCAGGCGGTCAGTGTTATGGCGTATGAGAGCGGGCTGAATTTTCAGGCGGAGATTCGGGAGATTTCCCAGTTCCCGTCTGAGGATGAGAACAGTTATTATGGAATGGGAAATCCCAACGTTTCCTACTATCCGTTTATGGCGGTGGTTTTGGGAGATGCCGAGCCTAACAATGGAGAATATGTGGAAATTACCATTGAAACCGATGCGGATCAGAGTGATGCATTATACATTGAGGCGGCTTTTGTCCGCTCAGAAAACGGCATCAATTATGTCTATGTGGATGACAACGGAGTATTGAAGAAAAAGACGGTCAAAGCAACCAAGAGCTTTGATGGATATACTGTCAGTATTTCTTCCGGTCTCAGCAGGGAGGACAAGATTGCCTTCCCTTACGGCAAGGGAGTGGAAGAAGGGGCCAAGACAAAAGAAGGCTCCATGGATGATGTGTATGGTTACTATTAGAAGATAAGAAAGGATGTGAAGTAATGCTGGAAAATATCAGACTTGCGTTTCAGGGAATCTGGTCCCATAAAATGCGTTCCTTTCTGACCATGCTGGGTATCATCATTGGAATTGCTTCGATTATTTCCATTGTATCCACCATCAAAGGAACCAGTGAACAGCTTAAAAAGAACCTGATTGGTTCTGGCAACAATGCAGTCACTGTCAGCCTAAATGACGGTGACTCGGAATATGATGTGGCCTGGAGTGACAGCAACAAGAAAACACCCATTTTGACGAAAGAAATGAAAGATGCAGTGCGCCAGCTGGATGATGTGGAAAATGCTTCCTTTTATTACAGCAGAACGTATGCAGAAAGTATTTATTACGATAACGTAAGCCTTCAGGGTGGTAAGGTATATGGTATTGATGAAAATTATCTGGATACCTGCGGATATGTGGTACAGACAGGCCGGGGGTTTGTGGACAAGGATTATAAGGAATACCGGAAGGTTGCCCTGGTGGACAGCAATGCCGCCAACAGCCTTTTTGGAGAAGAAAGCCCTCTGGGTAAGATTATCGAGATTAAGAGTGAACCTTTTACCGTGGTTGGCGTAATCGTCAATTCTTCTACTTATGAGCCTACCATTAATTCTATTATGGACTATTATACTTATAATCAGAACATGTCAGGAAGCGTTCTTCTGCCAAGTGTCTGCTGGCCCATTGTTTATCAGTATGATGAGCCGGAAAATGCGGTGGTTCGGGCTTCTGATACCGACGCCATGAGTAAGGTTGGTCAGATGACGGCGGAAACATTAAATGAGTCCATTACAGATACCAACAGCAATTTAAAATACAAAGCGGTGGATCTGCTGGAGAGGGCGCAGCAGCAGCAGGAGCTCAGTGAGCGTACCAACGGCCAGTTGATCTGGATTGCCAGTATCGCCCTTTTGGTAGGCGGCATTGGTGTTATGAATATTATGCTGGTGTCTGTCACAGAGCGTACCAGTGAGATTGGCTTGAAGAAAGCCATCGGAGCCCGCAAAAACAAGATTTTGTTCCAGTTTTTGACAGAGGCTGCGGTGCTGACCAGCCTGGGAGGCGTGATTGGTGTAATCGTGGGAATTGTTCTGGCACAGGTTATTTCCAGAGTGGCATCCATTCCGGTGGCAATCAGTGTACCGGCGGTGATTGGCTCTGTGATATTCTCCATGATTATTGGAATTGTGTTTGGACTTTTGCCATCCTTTCAGGCAGCCAACTTAAATCCCATTGACGCACTGCGCCATGAGTAAGTGAAAAGAAAACTGTATAAAAAGAATTCGTATAAAATTATCAAATATAAAAACTGCTTTGCGGATGTATATGGGCCGCAGAGCAGTTTTTGTATGTTTCATTTTATATGTGAACGTGTTTAAAATCCCAGTTCTTCTCCGGTGAGAATCACAATGATACGTCCCGGAATTCTGGACATGCGGGTAATCAGGATCTGGTCACAGATGCTTTCCGGGCTGAGACACTGGGAGCAGACACCTGTTTTGGCACATGGAGTGTTGACTCCTACGCGAATTGCGTTGGGAGGACATGCCATGGTGCGGATTCGTTTAATTGCAGAGTCCACATCGGCGCACATTTTGTTCATGCTTGCAAGAACGATGACATGGCGGGGGCCGTGAGCAAGACAGGCAACCCGGTTGGCAGCACCGTCAATGTTCACCAATTCACCGTCTTTTGTAAAGGCATTGGTGCTCATCAGATAATAGTCAGCACAGACAATTTTACCGTACAGGGCACGGGCTTCTTCCGGAGTCTTGGCAGATTTACGGTCGATCAGTTGATAATCGCCGTTTTGGATGGCATCCATGACACCTGCCTCCACCATACTTTCTGAACCGCCCCAGCTGATGCTGGAGCCTTTTTCCATAAGGCTTAAGATTTTGTCTTTGGCTTCCCTGGCTGTGGCGCAGTAAAAAGCGTTCATGCCTCTCTTCTCGAACTTTTTCATGACAGTTTCCGCACCAGATGCGTATGCTTCACTTTTATAAGACATAGGTAAAACCTCCTTGTGTATGATATGTATGTTTTTTTGTTACTATTATAAGGGTTTTTCCTGAGAAATTCAAATAAAATCAAATCTTCAATGGCTTGAGATATGAAAAGGAATGTGTTAGAATGTTATGTATGCGTTTAGCATCATCAAAATAAAGAACTCTATAATTGACGAAAGAGGGATGAAGAAATGAAGAAAATTGCCATTGTTACAGACAGCAATAGTGGTATTACGCAGAGCAAAGCTAAGGACATGGGGGTGACTGTGATTCCTATGCCATTTTATATTAATGAGGAGCTGTTTTTGGAAGATGTGACACTGAGTCAGGAACAGTTTTATCAGAGATTGAAGGAGGATGCGGATATTTCCACTTCACAGCCTTCTCCCGGGGAGGTTTTGGACTTGTGGAACAAGCTTCTGGAGGAATACGATGAGATTGTCCATATTCCAATGTCCAGCGGATTGAGTGCTTCCTGCGAGACAGCTATAGTTCTGGCGCAGGAGTTTGATGGCAAGGTACAGGTGGTAAATAATCAGAGAATTTCTGTTACCCAGAAGCGTTCCGTTCAGGATGCTCTTGAGCTGCGGGATGCCGGCAAATCTGCAGCGGAGATTAAGGAAATACTGGAAGCAGAGAAGATGGAGTCCAGCATCTATATTACGCTGGAGACTTTGAAATATCTGAAAAAGGGCGGTAGAATCACACCGGCAGCAGCAGCCATCGGAACAGTGCTGAACTTAAAGCCGGTCTTACAGATTCAGGGCGAAAAGCTGGATGCATTTTCCAAGAGCCGCGGCAAAAAGCAGGCGAAAAAGACTATGCTTCGTGCTATCAAGGCAGACCTTGAGAATCGTTTCCCGGAATATGAGAAAGAAGGGCTGATGGAGCTGGCGGCAGCTTATACAGGTAATCTGGAAGAAGCTATGGAATGGAAAAAAGAGATTGAAGAAGCATTTCCAGGTAAGGAAATTCAAATGGATCCCTTGTCTTTAAGTGTGGCTTGCCACATTGGCCATGGTGCATTGGCTATTACATGTACCAAGAGAGTGGATGTTGAGAAATTATAAGGAGTCGATAACAAAATGAAAAACATGATAGATTTACTTGCAAAGGAATTACAGGAGGCTTTTGCAGCGGCTGGTTACGATGGGTCTTATGGACGTGTGACTGTTTCCAACCGTCCGGATCTCTGTGAATATCAGTGTAACGGTGCGATGGCAGGTGCCAAGGCATACAAAAAGGCTCCCATTATGATCGCCAACGATGTGGTGGAAAAGCTTCAGGACAGCAGCGTATTTTCTCAGGTGCAGGCTGTGAATCCAGGATTTATCAATTTGAAGGTAAAGGAAGAGTTTCTGGCTGATTATTTAAAGCAGATGGATGCAGATGAGCATCTGGGCGTGGCTCAGGCAGAGCAGCCAAAGACCATTATGATTGA
Source organism: uncultured Lachnospiraceae bacterium (assembly GCA_947039785.1). GTDB lineage: Bacteria > Bacillota > Clostridia > Lachnospirales > Lachnospiraceae > JALFVM01. The sequence continues at coordinate 24,684 of CAMQZX010000005.1, forward strand.
TTATGGCGGACCAAATGTGGCAAAACCTCTTCATGTGGGCCATCTGCGTTCCGCTATCATCGGTGAGTCTATTAAACGCCTGGGACGTTTTATGGGACATAAGGTGATTGGTGATGTGCATTTGGGAGACTGGGGGCTTCAGATGGGATTGATCATCACAGAACTTCGTCACCGTCAGCCGGATCTGGTATATTTCCAGGAGGACTATGAGGGAGAGTATCCCACAGAAGCACCATTTACCATCAGTGAGCTGGAAGAAATTTATCCGGCGGCCAGCGCAAAGTCCAAGGAAGACGAAGCGTATAAGGAAGATGCCATGGAAGCAACTCATAAGCTGCAGCAGGGAAATCCAGGCTACATGGCTTTGTGGAATCATATCTTAAATGTGTCTGTGACAGACCTGAAAAAGAATTACGAGAAATTGAATGTGACCTTTGATTTGTGGAAGAAGGAGTCTGACGCGCAGCCTTATATTCCGGATATGGTACAGTACCTGAAGGATGAGGGATACGCCCATCTGGATCAGGGGGCCCTGGTGGTGGATGTAAAGGAAGAAACCGATACCAAAGAGATCCCTCCCTGTATGATCTTAAAATCCGATGGTGCATCTCTTTATAATACTACAGATCTGGCTACCATTGTGGAACGTATGAAGCTGTTCCATCCCGATGAAATCATTTACGTGGTGGATAAGCGTCAGGAACTGTATTTTACCCAGGTGTTCCGCTGCGCAAGAAAGGCAAAGCTGGTGGAAGAAGATACAGGATTGTTCTTCCTGGGATTTGGTACCATGAACGGCAAGGACGGAAAGCCCTTTAAGACTCGTCAGGGCGGTGTGATGCGTCTTGAGAATCTGATTGGGGAGATCAACGAAGAGATGTATCAGAAGATCGTTGAGAACCAGAACAGGAACGTACAGTCTGAGGATGCCAAAGCTACTGCTCAGGTGGTGGGACTGGCTGCCATCAAGTATGGAGATCTGTCCAACCAGGCTACTAAGGATTATGTGTTTGATGTGGATCGTTTCACTTCCTTTGAAGGAGACACCGGTCCGTACATTCTGTATACAATTGTACGTATCAAATCCATTCTCAGCCGTTATATGGAAGAGGGCGGCAATCCTCAGGAATGCTGTATGAAAGGTGCTTCCAGTGACAGTGAGAAGGCATTGATGCTGGAACTTAGTAAATTTAATGGTGTGATTGAGAGTGCATATCAGGAGAAGGCTCCTCATAAGATTTGTTCTTACATCTATGACGTGGCCAATGCATTCAATCATTTCTATCATGAGACAAAGATTTTGGGCGAAGAGGATGTGGAGAAGAAGCAGTCCTGGATTGCTCTTTTAGTATTTGCCAGAAAGGTGCTGGAAGTGTGCATTGATATTCTTGGATTCTCTGCACCGGAAAGAATGTAAATAAAAAGGAGATTTTATGTATCGTGTCATACTATTTGACTTAGACGGCACTTTGACGGATTCTGGTGAGGGAATCATGAAATCTGTTCAGTATGCCATCGAGAAGCTGGGGATGGAGACGCCCTCTTTAGAGGAACTGAGATGCTTCGTGGGACCGCCCCTGATGGAGCAGTTTATGACCTTTTGCCATATTCCGGAGGAGCAGGGCCGTAAGGCAGTGGAATATTATCGTGAGAGATACAGCATTGTAGGACTCTATGAGAACGTACCTTACGAAGGAATCCAGACAACTTTGGCCAAATTAAAGGCTCAGGGCTATGTTCTGGGGGTGGCTTCCTCCAAGCCGGAATATTTTGTGGAGAAAATATTAAAGCATTTCTCCATGGATCAGTATTTTGATGCGGTGGTGGGGAGCGAATTAAGCGGCCAGCGTACCAGAAAATCAGAGGTGGTAGAGGAAGCCCTTCGACGTCTTGGGTGTGATCAGAAAAGAGAGGAAGTAATTCTGGTGGGAGATCGAAAATACGATGTTCTGGGAGCCAGAGATATGGGCATAGACTGCATTGCTGTGTCCTATGGATATGGAAGCTGGGAGGAATTAAATGAAGTTCGTCCGGCGGTCATTGTTTCATCTGTAAAAGAGCTGGAAGATTTTTTCGCATAAGCCCTCTGCCTCGGGAAAGCTTTCCGGGGAAGGTGTGGAGGGTGGCATATCCTTGTGGAATTTATCTGCTCTTTATGTGTATGACGTCCCTGGCAGTTTCCGTGCCGATGGCAGTTTTGGGGGCGGATTATGAAACCTTGTTGAAATCCTCTCTTTGGTCCACGGCAGCGGCAGGACTTTTGATGATTCCAACTGCCATTTATTTCATACATAAGGACGAGAAGAGGAGAAATCCTCTGAAAAACATTCACGCTGCTCTAAGGCTTGTGGATGTGATTTGGATGTTGGGGCTTGGGGCTTCCCTGGCATATCTTTTGAATTTTCTGCTGGCAGTTCTGCACATTTTTGAACTGTTTCCCAGTTACAGTCAGGATGCCGGTCAGATTATTTATTCCAATCCCTTTTTGGCGGCAGTTTTATGCGGCGGCATTGTGGCTCCCATAGCGGAGGAATATGTATTTCGGGGAATAATCTATCCCCGCCTGAAGGATTATCTGGGTGTCAAATGGGCAATTCTTTTGTCTGCGTTGATGTTTGGTGCTTTTCACGGGAACATGACACAATTTATTTATGCCACCATTTTGGGAGCGGTATTTGCCTGGTTTGTGGAATACTTTCATACCTTAAAGGCATCCATCCTTCTGCATATATCGGCCAATGTCTGGTCCTTTGTGCTATCATATTATGGTACCCGGTGGACAGAGATTGCCGGAGGTTTGCCATTGCTTGTGGTGGTAGTGTTACAGTTTATGATTGTTGTTTTGAGCGTCGTATATCTGAGGCAGACTGGGAAAAACAGGAGATGAAATTGTATAGAAAAATGCGAAAATTAAGTTTTAGGCAGAGTTCCAAACTTGATTTTCGCATTTTTTTGAGAAAATAATTTTTGCTTATCTCTTTGTATGATAGAAGAAAAAAGAAAAAACAGGAATTAATATCAGTTAATAATACGAAAATAAATAAAATAGACAAATAATCAGACAATTTAAAGGAAATTTAGGGTTTACAAGCAGAAAAAAATATTGTATAGTATTAGCAGTTAAAAGTGCTGAAGGCAAAAAGAGAAAAGTAAGTCCTGAAGCAGTTCTGAAAACATAGAAAGGAAGAAAGCGAATGGAGAAGACGTTATACGATCCCCGCTTTGAGCATGATAACTGCGGTATAGGAGCTGTGGTGAATATCAAAGGGGTTAAAACACACGAAACAGTAGCAAACGCCCTGAAAATAGTAGAAAACTTAGAACATAGAGCTGGCAAGGATGCCGAGGGAAAGACAGGTGACGGTGTAGGAATTCTGTTGCAGATTTCGCATAGATTTTTCACAAAAGCCTGTAAGTCCATCGGCATCTTTTTAGGTGAAGAGAGAGATTACGGAATAGGTATGTTCTTCTTCCCTCAGGATGAACTGAAGAGAAATCAGGCCAAGAAGATGTTCGAGGTTATTGTAAAGAAGGAAGGAATGGAATTCCTCGGATGGAGAAAGGTTCCTACTGTTCCTGAGGTTTTGGGAACAAGAGCTTTGGAATGCATGCCATACATTATGCAGGCTTTTGTAAAACGTCCCCGTAATGTTGAAAGAGGATTGGACTTTGACAGGAAGTTGTACGTGGTACGCCGAATCTTTGAACAGTCCAACGACAATTCTTTTGTGGTATCCTTTTCCAGCAGAACCATTGCTTATAAGGGAATGTTTTTGGTAGGACAGCTTAGAACCTTCTTTAAGGATCTGCAGAGTCCGGATTATGAGTCAGCCATTGCTATGGTTCACTCACGATTCAGTACCAATACTTCACCAAGCTGGCAGAGAGCACATCCTTATCGATTCATCGTACATAATGGTGAGATCAACACCATCCGCGGTAATGCAGATAAGATGCTTGCCCGCGAAGAGACCATGGATAATGGAGCTTTGGGAGAAGACCTTTACACAGTGCTTCCAGTAATCAATGCTTCCGGTTCTGACTCTGCTATGCTTGACAATGCACTGGAGTTTCTGGTAATGAGCGGAATGCCCCTGCCTCTGGCTGTTACCATTCTGATTCCGGAGCCATGGGCAAACAACCGCACCATGAGTCAGGAGAAAAAGGATTTCTACCAGTATTATGCAACCATGATGGAGCCTTGGGATGGCCCCGCATCCATTTTGTTTACCGATGGAGACGTAATGGGAGCTGTGTTAGACCGCAATGGTCTGCGTCCTTCCCGTTATTATATTACAGACGACGGCAACATGATCCTCTCCTCTGAGGTAGGTGTGCTGGACATTGATCCTTCCAAGATTGTGGAAAAGGAAAGATTACATCCTGGAAAAATGCTTCTGGTGGATACCGTTCAGGGCAAGGTTCTTTCCGACGATGAAGTAAAAGAAAGCTATGCATTAAAACAGCCCTATGGTGAGTGGCTGGACAGCAACCTGATTGAGCTGAAAAACCTGAAGATTCCCAACAAGAGAGTGCCGGAGTACAGCTACGAAGAGCGTGCCAGATTGCAGAAAGCCTTCGGTTATACCTATGAAGAGTACCGCACTTCTATTTTAAATATGGCAACCAAGGGAAGTGAAGGAATCGGAGCCATGGGTATCGATTCTCCGTTGCCAGTACTTTCCACCAGGCATCAGCCTCTGTTTGGCTACTTCAAACAGTTGTTTGCTCAGGTAACAAACCCGCCAATTGATGCGATTCGTGAGGAAGTGGTGACTTCCACCACCGTATATGTAGGTGAGGATGGCAACCTGTTGGAAGAGAAGCCGGAGAACTGCCGTGTGCTGAAGGTAAACAATCCTATTCTTACCAACACGGACCTTTTGAAAATTAAAAATATGGATGTGGATAACTTTAAGGTTGAGACTATCCCCATCCTGTTCTATAAAAACACAAGACTGGAAAAAGCCATCGACCATCTGTTTGTGGAAGTTGACCGTGCTCACAGAGAGGGTGCGAACATCATCATTCTCTCTGACAGAGGCATTGATGAGAATCATATGGCAATTCCTTCTCTGCTGGCAGTATCCGCAGTGCATCAGCACTTGGTTAAGACGAAGAAACGTACTTCTCTGGCCATCATTCTGGAATCCGGTGAACCAAGAGAGGTGCATCACTTTGCAACCTTGCTTGGATATGGTGCCTGCGCTATCAACCCATATCTGGCTCAGGACAGCATCCGCGAGCTGATCGATTCCGGTATGCTGGATAAAGATTACTATGCGGCAGTAGAAGATTACAATCACGCGGTCTTAAGTGGTATCGTTAAGATTGCTTCAAAGATGGGTATTTCCACCATTCAGTCTTACCAGGGTGCTCAGATTTTCGAAGCCATTGGTATTGACGAGCAGGTAATTGATAAATACTTTACAAATACGGTGAGCCGTATCGGCGGTATTACATTGGAAGATATTGAGAGAGAAGTGGATGAACTGCATTCTGCGGCCTTCGATCCTTTGGGACTGGAGACAGACCTGACCTTAGACAGTCTGGGACGTCATAAATCCAGAAGCGGTGCTGAGGAGCATCTGTACAATCCAAAGACTATCCATCTTCTTCAGGAGTCCACAAAGCGGGGCGACTATCAGATGTTCAAAGAGTATACCGAGTGTATCAACGATGAGGAGCATCTGGGCGTGCTCAGAGACTTGCTGGAGCTGAAATATCCCAAGAAAGGTGTGCCGCTGGAAGAAGTTGAGAGTGTAGACTCCATTGTAACCAGATTTAAGACAGGAGCCATGTCCTATGGTTCCATTTCCCAGGAAGCTCATGAGACATTGGCAATTGCCATGAACACACTTCATGGTAAGTCTAACAGTGGTGAGGGTGGTGAGAGTCTGGATCGTCTGGAAATTGGTCCGGATGGCAAGAATCGCTGCTCTGCCATCAAGCAGGTGGCTTCCGGTCGTTTCGGTGTTACTTCCAAATATCTGGTCAGCGCTCAGGAAATCCAGATCAAAATGGCTCAGGGTGCAAAACCAGGTGAAGGCGGACATTTGCCGGGTAACAAGGTTTATCCATGGATTGCCAAGACAAGACACTCCACACCGGGTGTAAGTTTGATTTCCCCACCCCCTCACCATGATATTTATTCTATTGAAGATTTAGCTCAGCTGATTTACGATTTGAAAAACTCCAACCCGGCTGCCAGAATTTCCGTAAAACTGGTATCGGAAGCTGGTGTAGGTACAGTTGCTGCCGGTGTTGCAAAAGCAGGTGCTCAGGTAATTTTGATTTCCGGTTATGACGGTGGTACTGGTGCGGCTCCGAGAAGCTCCATTCACAACGCAGGTCTTCCGTGGGAACTGGGTCTTTCTGAGACGCATCAGACGTTGATTCAGAATGGTCTGCGTAACAAGGTTCGTATTGAGACGGATGGTAAATTGATGACTGGTAAGCATGTGGCAATCGCTGCCATGCTGGGCGCCGAGGAATTTGGTTTTGCCACAGCTCCTCTGGTAACTATGGGATGTGTCATGATGCGTGTATGTAATCTGGATACCTGTCCGGTGGGCGTGGCTACTCAGAATCCGGAGCTGCGTAAACGTTTCAAAGGTAAACCGGAATATGTCATCAACTTTATGAGATTTATTGCAGAGGATCTCCGTGAGATTATGGCAAAGCTTGGTGTCCGTACGGTAGATGAGCTGGTGGGAAGAACGGATTTCCTTCAGGCAAGAAGCGATGTAGCTGCTGAGAAGGCGAAGAAGATTGATATGTCCAGAATCCTGGCAAATCCATATGCCGGAACCAGGCAGAAAGTAACCTTTGATCCAAAACAGGTATACGATTTCAAACTGGATCAGAAGAAAGATAAGACAGTGCTGATGAGACAGTTTAAAGACGCACTGGAAAAAGGACAGAAGAAGAGCGTAGAGCTGGATGTCACCAATACAGACCGTACCTTCGGTACCATGTTTGGATCTGAGATTACCAAGAGATACGGAGACGATGTACTGGAAGAGGATACCTATCTGGTAAAATGTAACGGTGCCGGCGGACAGAGCTTTGGAGCGTTTATTCCCAAAGGTCTGACTCTGGAACTGGTGGGTGACAGCAACGACTACTTTGGCAAAGGCTTATCCGGCGGTAAATTGATTGTGTATCCGCCGAGAGGAACCAAATTTAAACAGGATGAAAACATCATCATCGGTAACGTGGCTCTATACGGTGCCACAAGCGGTAAAGCCTACATCAACGGTCTGGCTGGAGAACGTTTCTGTGTACGTAACTCCGGTGCCAAGGCAGTGGTAGAAGGTGTGGGCGACCACGGATGTGAGTACATGACCGGAGGTCGTGTGGTTGTCATTGGTAAAGTTGGAAAGAACTTTGCAGCCGGAATGAGCGGCGGTATCGCTTATGTACTGGATGAGAAAAACGATTTATATACAAAAGTGAATAAGCAGATGGTATCCATCGATAAAGTGAGCAATAAATACGATGTTCTGGAGATGAAAAATATGATTCAGGAGCATGTGGCTTACACAAATTCTGTAAAGGGTAAGATGATACTGGATCATTTTGAAGAATATCTGCCAAAATTTAAGAAAATTATTCCTCACGACTACAACCGTATGCTGACCACCATCGTGAAGATGGAAGAGAGAGGGCTTAGCAGCCAGCAGGCGCAGATTGAAGCGTTTTATGCGAATACTAATAAATAAGGAGGGATGAAACGTGGGAAAACCATCAGGATTTTTAGATTATAAAAGAACTGTCAGCACTGCTGAAGAACCAAAAGAAAGAATTAAACATTTTAACGAATTCCATATGCATCTCCCCTTGGAAGAACAACAGCTTCAGGGCGCAAGATGTATGGCCTGCGGAGTTCCATTCTGCCAGGCGGGAATGATGATCAGCGGCATGGCATCCGGCTGTCCGCTGCACAACCTGGTACCGGAATGGAATGATTTGGTATATCATGGAAACTGGGAGATGGCTTATAAGAGATTGACAAAGACCAACAGCTTCCCGGAATTTACATCCAGAGTCTGCCCGGCTCTGTGCGAGGCGGCCTGTACCTGTAACTTAAACGATGACCCCGTCTCTACCAAGGAGAACGAGTATGCCATCATTGAAAACGCTTATGAGAAGGGTTATGCCAAGGCAAATCCCCCTGCAGTGCGTACCGGAAAGAAGGTAGCCATTGTGGGAAGCGGTCCATCCGGACTGGCAGCGGCAGATCAGCTTAACAAGCGTGGCCATGAAGTGACTGTCTTCGAGAGAAATGACCGTGTGGGAGGACTTCTCCGCTACGGCATTCCCAATATGAAATTGGAGAAGCACGTCATTGACCGTAAAGTAAAAATCATGGAAGAAGAAGGCGTGAAGTTTGTCACCAATGCAGATGTGGGTAAGACTGTGAAAGCTTCCCAGCTTATGAAGGATTTTGACCGCGTAGTGCTCTGCTGCGGCGCTTCCAATCCCCGTGATTTGAAGAATCCGGGAAGGGATGCCAAGGGAATCTATTTTGCCGTGGATTTCCTCACCAGAACCACCAGGAGTCTTCTGGATTCCAATTTCGCCGATAAGAAGTTTGTCGATGTAAAAGGCAAAAACGTCATCGTCATCGGCGGCGGTGATACTGGTAACGACTGTACCGGTACTTCTATCCGTCTGGGCGCCAAGAGTGTTGTCCAGATTGAGATGATGCCAAAGGCTCCGGATACAAGAGCCGAGAACAATCCATGGCCGGAGTGGCCGAAAATCTGCAAGACTGATTATGGTCAGGAAGAAGCGATTGCCATGTTTGGCCATGATCCGCGAGTCTATCAGACTACGGTTACCGAGTTTGTAAAAAACAAAAACGGTGAGCTGTGTCAGGTGAAGACGGTGAAGCTGGAGCCTCAGAAGGACGAAGCTTCAGGGCGTATGAAGATGGTTCCTGTGAAAGGCAGTGAGTCTACCATGCCGGCAGATATCGTGCTGATCGCAGCAGGTTTCCTGGGATCTCAGGATTATGTAACCAAGGCATTTAAAGTGGATGTGGACGGAAGAACCAACGTGGCAACAGCACCGGGCAGACATGAGACTTCTGTGAAAAATGTATTTACGGCGGGAGATATGCACCGCGGTCAGTCACTGGTTGTATGGGCCATCCGTGAAGGCCGTGAAGTGGCAGAAGCCGTGGATAAGAGCCTTATGGGTTATACAAACCTTCGCGTTCAATAATTATTTTTAATCATTATAGACAGAACGAATGTTTTACAGGCAGCACTTTCAACAGGAGGTGCTGTCTGTTTTTGCTTCTAAGCAGCATAGAAATTCCGCTGGAATTCCCATGCCACAGAAAGCTCTCCGTTCAGGATTCTTTTTACCTGATATACAGGAAAATCATTCGTGTGTATATTTTATGTCAGAAAATTATAGGAAATTGCGATTTTAGGCGGGGCTTCATAAAAAATTAAGAAAATCCTTGCAAAAGTGTAAGCTATAATCTCTGTTATTTTCAGATGAATTATTGTATGATATAGAAAGTAGTTGACATCAAATCAGGAATGTATTATTGTATTAATAGCGTAGTACAAACATACAATTTAGTTAGAGCGAGGACGATTATGGAGAAGTTGATTGAAATCAGAGACATGTGCAAAATCTATAATCCTGGCGAGAACGAAGTTCGGGCCTTAGACCATGTGAATCTGGATGTTTATGAGGGAGAACTGGTGGCAATCATCGGACATTCCGGTTCTGGTAAATCCACCCTGATGAATATGCTGGGGTGCCTGGATGTTCCCACCATCGGACAATATTGCCTTCATGGGATGGATGTGTCCAGTCTGTCTGACAATGATCTGTCAGAAATCCGAAATCTGGAGATTGGTTTTATTTTTCAGGGCTTTAATTTGATCAGCAATTTGACTGCCATGGGAAATGTGGAACTGCCATTGATTTACAGAGGCGTGGGAAAAGCAGAGCGTACCAGGCTGGCGTACGAGGCACTGTGCATGGTAGGGCTGGAGAAGCGTCTGGATCACAAGCCGTCAGAAATGTCAGGAGGACAACAGCAGAGGGTAGCCATTGCGAGAGCCATCGCTGCAAGGCCGCCGGTGATTTTGGCTGATGAGCCTACTGGTAACCTGGATTCTTCTTCTACCAAGGAGATTATGGGGATTTTAAGACAGCTTCACAGTGAGGGAAGAACGGTAATCATCATTACCCATGACGACGATATTGCAGAGCAGGCAAAGCGGATCATAAGAATCATGGATGGAAAGATTGTGGAAGACATTATCAATGAGAATTATCAGGAAAATTATCTGGAGCAGAAGGAGAGTGGAAAAGATGCCTAAAAAATATGGAAAAATCAAAGAACCAAAAACACCGGAGCAGATGAAAAAAAGACGCAGACGCAAAAAGATTATCATCGGTGTCTGTGCGGTTGTAGTTGTTGGCGGCGGTGTTGTCAGGATGAAATTTATGGGAAATCAGAATACCAAACCAATGGTCAGCGCAGCAGCTGTGGAGAAAGGGGATATCACATCGGTTATTGATACCAGCGGTACGGTGGTCAGCCTGAACACCAAAACATATTTTTCTCCGGTAAATGCCAACATCAAGGACTATGATTTAAAAGTAGGCCAGGTGGTGAACCGGGGAGATTTGCTGGTTTCCTTTAATACAGATACCCTGGAGCAGGATAATCAGAAAGCGGAGCTGTCTGCCAGTTCTACTGTAAATACCAACAAAGATACCCTGCAAAAGACACAGAAAACTCTGGACGAGGCGGCTACGGCGCGCAGAAATGTATCTATCATTCAGGGGGATATCAATAATTTTAAAGCATACATAAACGATTTGAATGCAGCAATTTCCAACAGAACCCAGGAGCTGGCAAATCAGGCGGCAAGTTCTGCCAGTAGTGCAGCCATCAATCAGAGTAATCAGATTGCAGAGCTGAATACGGCTCTTTTATCTGCCACTCAGAAGGAATCTCTGGAGAGTACCAGTAAGCAGCTTCAGGAAGAAATTGATGCATTAAAGGTTCAGAAGTCACAGATGGAATTTGGCGGAGATCAGGTTACAGCTGAGCTGCTGAGTGATCAGATTGAGGCAAAGCAGAGTGTGGTGGATGAAAACGAAAAGAAAATCGTCAAGTTAAATAAGAAGCTGGATAAATATTCCGGCATGACAGCGGAGGAGATTCAAAATCAAATCACAGCCTTGTCCACAGAAGGGGCGGGATATGGAAGCGGAGCTGATGCTTCCACTGACGCACAGATTGCCCAGTGGCAGTTGGATCTCCAGGATGCCCAGAGTACATTGGCAGAGCTGCAGTCGGATCTGGCAGAGGCAGAAGCCAAGGTCAGTGCCGGAGAAGCAGCAGAAATGACGGATGCCGGCAAGAAAGCTATGGAGAGCAATAACAATATGGCAGAGCTGGAATCTGCTTCCGTGGAAGAGCTTTTAAATAAAGGACGCAAGGGAATTCATGCAGAATTCGACGGAATTATTACAAAAGCAGATTTGACACAGGGAGCAGCAGCATCGCAGGGGCTGGAGCTTGTGACGGTTGCCAGTAACCGGGAAGTGGCAGTGGAAGCTACCGTGTCCAAATACGATTACGGTAAATTACAGGAAGGCCAGAAAGCAGCCATCACTCTTGGTAATAATCAGTATCAGGGAACAGTCAGCGCCATCAGTAAGGTGGCTCAGAAAAATGAGAAGGATGCTCCTGTAATCACCTGTGAGGTGACCATCGATAATCCAGACGACAACATTTTCCTGGGAGTGGAGGCTAAGGTGGCAATTACTACTGCAGAGGAAACAGGTGTTGTGAAGGTTCCCATGGCAGCGGTAAACACCGGCAAAGACAGCACCTTCTGCTATGTGGTAGAGGATGGTAAGATTGCCAGAAAAGATGTAGTTACAGGAGTCACCTCTGCGGAGGATACAGAAATCGTAAGCGGTCTGAAGGTTGGAGATAATGTGATTGAATCTCTTCCGGAAGGATATACAGAGGGTATGGAGGTTGACATCATGCCGGCCGGGGGCGAAGGCGATTTGTCTGGTGATACAGCAAATGCAGGAGAGTAACAAGTATTGTACCTTGTACATGGGAGGAAATTATGGCTCAATTATTAGAATATATAAAAATGGCGTTGGCCAACATAAAGGCCAACAAAGGCCGTTCCATTCTTACAATGCTGGGTATCATTATTGGTATTTCTTCTGTCATTACCATCATGGCTGTGGGTGACGGCTTTGAGAAGGAAATGAACGATCAGTTAAATTCCATGGCAGGCGGTCAGCTCTATGTATATGCTGGGGATGAAGCCTCGAATAACGAAGATTATATGAACAACGATGATATGGATGCAGTAGAGTCAGAGATTGCCGGAGTGACAGGTACTTCTCCGGATTATGCTGATTATGGTACGGTGCTGACTCCAAAAGGCTCTTTTGATCTTGTTCTGAGGGGCGGCGGAACTGCTCAGCAGGAGGTTTCTGCTTTGGAAATGGTCGGAGGAAGATTTTACAATCAAAGTGATATTTCCACAGGTAACCGTGTTTGTGTGATTAAGAAAAATGATGCAATAAAGGCATTTGGTACCGATGATGTATTGGGAATGAACCTGGAAGTAACGCTGTATAATATAACGATTGATCTGACTATTATTGGTGTGTCCCAGGATAAAAATTCAGACAGTATGCTTTTTGGATATAATACTGACAGGATATCTCTGGAAATGCCTTATACTACTTTTGAAAGCTTTGGATGGGAGACAACTGACAGTATTTATGGCTTTTACATCACCACAGATGGTACTTTGCCTTCTAAAGAAGTGGCAGACAATACGCTGAAACTTCTGAGAGACCGTCATCACGCCCAGACGGAGGACTATTATCTGCTGCAGGACTTTAACGACCAGTTGGCAACAGTGAATAATACGATGGGAATGATTACCGGATTTATCTCTCTGGTGGCTGGTATTTCTCTTTTGGTGGGTGGTATCGGTGTCATGAATATTATGCTGGTATCGGTTACTGAGCGTACCAGAGAAATTGGTATTCGAAAATCTCTGGGGGCAAAGACGGGCTCCATTATGCTGCAGTTTCTGGCTGAATCAGCCATTATTGCATGCATCGGCGGTCTCATCGGTGTTGCGCTGGGATTGTTAATGGCCCATGGAATCTGTTCTCTTCCGATGCTGGGATTTGCCCCGGGAGTAAAAGTTTCTACCATATTATTGGCAACGTTATTCTCTTCGGGCATTGGTATTTTCTTTGGTATTTACCCGGCGAGAAAAGCGGCGAAGTTAAGTCCGATTGAGGCATTGAGAAGAAACTGATCCATTGCTTCATTGATGGAAATTTATCAAATAGTGGATTTGCAGTATAAATTCATGAAAAAATTCACAGAATGGTCACGATTATCCGATGGTTGTCGCTTGATTCCTAAAAAGGGTTGTGTTAAAATGTGTTTAAATTAGATATTTATACTGTAAAGTTACATGCAGGGAGAGGATGCAATGGAAGATCTCCTGCATGATACAGTTTCAACAGGAACAACAGGAGTAGACTGAAGGGAGCCTTGATTGAATGAAAAATAAAAAAGTAACAAATTTGCTGTGTATTACTCTGATTTCAACAATGGTAATGAGCAGTACAGTGGGAGTAATGGCAGGTGCCGAAGTGATACCGGAGGCAGAGGCTGGAGTTTCAGGAGAAGAAATTACAGAGCCGGAAGTACCGGATGATACTCCTCCTGATGTTGTGGTTACACCAGATCCTACAGAGATTCCGTCTCCGGAACCGACGGAGACTCCATCTCCGGAACCGACCGAAACCCCGGAGCCTACGGTTACTCCAGAACCTACAGTGACCCCGGACCCTACAGAAACGCCAAAGCCAACAGTGACCCCGGATCCTACAGATATTCCGGGAAATCAGGTGGATAAAGCGGCAGTCAATGACGTGATCAATCTGATTGACGGTCTGAGCAAAGCAGATAAGCTGACAAAGGAACAGCTGAAGGCTATCAGAGAAGCTTATGACAAGCTGACTCCTCAGGAACAGGCACTGGTCAACAACTATGGAATCCTGAAGGCAGCAGAGGATAAGCTGGCTGAAGGAGAACCGGACATTGTGGACGTAGGCGATGGCAACGAGGGCGATGGATCCGGTAATACCGATTATGTGGCAGAAAAAGGAAGTGTGGTTACATACAGCGGCGGAATCAGTGTCACAAACCTTCATGCGGGACGCAGTTTTTATCTGGATCAGCTGAAGGATACGTATGCATTGGAATTTGATGATGAATTTGAAGATGTTATGGATTCCGTGGAGAAGGAATATAAAGCAAAGAACAAGATCAGTGATGATACTGAGATTCTGGTTCGCAACTGGCAGGATGTACTGGCAGTATATGTACTGAAGCAACAGCAGGCCGGAGAGAAGGTTGTAGTGCTGGATAAGACTTCTAAGAAATCACTGGCAGATATTTTCGAAGAATTAAATCCGGTGGTACGTGATAAGAAGAATATCCTTCTGGTATCTTACAAGAATCGGCATGTATCCGATTATGTAAATGAACACAAAGATGAGCTGGATAAGAAAGAGAAAGCTCTGTTGAACAAATACACCAGCAAGGACTGTGCGTTGCTGTGCTCCACAGTTACAGCAGCGAAGGGATTTATTCGCCAAAGTGCAGGAGATGACATCTCTGAGGAGCGTGTCAATGTGATTTCCGCCGGATTTAGTCTGGTCGGAAAGGTTGGCTATTTCTGGGGCGGAAAGTCCAGAGTGATTGGCTGGGATTCCAGCTGGGGTACTGCGGCTACCGTCAGTGCTGCAGGGAGTAAGTCTTCCGGTACCATGAGAGCTTATGGACTGGATTGCAGCGGCTTTGTAACATGGGCCTTTGTAAATGGATATGAGGATACTGAGATGGGAGATGCCATTGGAGAGGGAACCTCCGATCAGTGGGGACATTGTGAGACCATTAATGCTGGAGATGCACAGCCGGGAGATCTGGTATTCCAGAGAGGACCGGAAGGCGGCAGTAATAACCATGTAGGCATTCTTGTGGGACAGACTGAAGAGGGTGACTGGATTGCCGTTCACTGTTCCTCAAGTCAGAATGGCGTTACCGTTGGTGAGGCTTATTCTGCCAGCTTCCGTTACATCAGATGCCCATCCATCTATCCGACCAGGGAAGAAGTGGTTGCCCAGCGTGAAGCCCAAGAGCAGGAGCTTTTAGAGCAGTCTCTTGCCATTGCGTCTGATGAAGAGAAGAAGGATGCCTCCAAAGAGAAGAAGAGTCTGACCGATGACATTGCAGTGCAGCCTTCTCAGAAGCAAGTTGCAATTGAAGAATAGGAATGATATTATGATAAAACGTCCACAGCAGATGCTGTGGGCGTTTTTAACAGTCAGGGACCATAGAGCAAACAGTAGTTTCAGGCTTAATGCTTGACAAATAGAAGGAAAGTCTCTATACTTGAATTAAATAGTTTGATAATCAAAATATTTAACGGAAATCTGTCATGGGTTTGTAAAAGAACTGCTAATTTATAGATGGATAGAGATAGAATGATAGCGATAGAACGGAGGAAATTATGACGACAATCAGAATCATTGGAACGGGAAGTGCACTTCCCAGGAAGATTGTGACCAACGATGATTTATCAAAAATTGTAGATACCAACGATGAGTGGATCAGCAGCAGAACCGGAATACGCCGGAGATGTCTGGCAGAGGAAGGGGAAACAACGGTTGAGTTGGGAATTCAAGCGGCCAGAAGGGCCTTGGAAAATGCCAAAGTAACGGCCCAGGAGATTCAGATGATCATTGTGGCAACTTGCTCTTCGGAGACGAATTTTCCCAGTGTGGGGTGCCAGATTCAGGCTGGATTAAATGCTAACAATGCAGTGGCCTATGACATCAGTGCTGCCTGTTCTGGTTTTTTGTTTGCATTGAATACAGCTCAGGCATATGCCCGGACAGGTAATTACCAGAAGATCCTGATTGTGGGAACAGAGACATTGTCAAAGGTAATTGACTGGGAAGACAGAAGTTCCTGCGTGTTGTTTGGCGATGGAGCAGGGGCCTGCGTGGTGGAGGCTTCTCCAATTGGAATGATGAATTATGTACAACATTCTGACGGAAGTCAGGGAGATGTATTAAGTTGTTACACCAGTACCATGAGAACGCCTGTAATTTCTAAGGGCATGTCCATGAAGCCTTTGCATATGGAGGGACAGGCAGTATTTAAATTTGCAGTAAAAACAGTACCTGGCTGTATCAGTCAGGTACTGGAAGGTGCACAGGTTTCTAAAGACCGTGTGAAGTATTTTATTTTGCATCAGGCAAACCAGCGTATCATTCATTCAGTTGCTAAGCGGCTGAATGTGCCAAAAGAGAGCTTTCCCATGAATTTAGACAGGATCGGTAATACTTCCGCAGCCAGTATCCCCATTCTTCTGGATGAGCTTAACAGCCAGGGAATGCTTGAGCCAGGCGATTACCTTGTATTGTCCGGGTTTGGTGCAGGGCTTACCTGGGCAGCTACTCTGCTGGAGTGGTAGAACCATCATTAAAGAGGTGATCCCACAAAGACTGCCACAGAGCGGGCACGAATCAGAAAATGATCCTTGATGACAGGCATTTCGTGTTCCTGATAACACATGCCTGTCTCTGTGTTTACTGCCAGACGCCAGCACATATGTCCTGGTAGACCGGGGAGCAGAAACTCCTGATCTTCCCAGTATACATTCATGGCAAGATATACAATGTCGTCGTAATAACTTCCTTTGGGTTTTCCGGCAAACATAATCCCCATATATTTGGTGTCTGCTGTGATATTCCGGTCACCAGGGGTGGTGGTGTGAGCACAGATTTTCGGGAAGCCAGAGGTGGGAGAGGCAACATCACCGCTGAGTGCCTTGTGTTTTCTGCGAAAATGAATCATATAGGAGCAGAAATCAAACAAATCTCTGTTTTTCTCTAAAAGGCTCCAGTCCAGCCAGGAAGTTTCGTTGTCCTGACAATAGGGGTTGTTGTTTCCATGGCGTGTGTAGCCAAATTCATCTCCTGCGAGGAACATGGGCGTACCCCGACTGCACATGAGAACGCAGAAAGCATTTCGGATCATGCGGCGGCGCAGCCAGTTGACCTGAGGATCGCTGGTTTCTCCTTCCCAGCCGCAATTCCAGCTTCGATTGTCATCGGTACCGTCCGTGTTGCTCCAGCCGTTGGCTTCATTGTGCTTTACATTGTAGGAGTACAGGTCATAGAGGCTGAAGCCGTCATGGCAGGTGATAAAGTTTACGGAGGAGTTGTAGCCCTGGTACTTTTTCTTTACCGTGTACAGATCCGGGGATCCGGAGATTCGGTTGGCGGCGGCAGGAGCATAGCTGTAATCTCCCTTTAAATAGCTGCGCATGTCATCTCTGTATTTACCATTCCATTCGGCCCAGCGTCCTTCTGCCGGGAATTGTCCCACCTGATAGAGGCCGCCGGCATCCCAGGCTTCTGCGATCAGCTTTACATGACTGAGCACCGGGTCATATGCTAGGCTTTCCAGAAGGGGAGGACGCGTCATAGGAGAGCCGTCAGGGCTCCTTCCCAGAATGCTGGCAAGGTCAAATCGGAAGCCGTCCACACGGTATTCCAGTACCCAATAGCGAAGACAGTCCAGGATTAACTGGCGAACAATGGGATGATTACAGTTTAAGGTGTTGCCGCAGCCGCTGAAATTGTAGTAGTAGCCTTCCGGGGTGAGCATATAGAAAATATTATTGTCCAGGCCCTTGAATCCAAAGAAGGGGCCATTTTCATTTCCTTCTGCTGTGTGGTTGAATACCACATCTAGAATAACACCGATATTATTCTTGTGAAGTTCATCAATCAGACGCTTTAATTCTGTTCCCTCGTGGTTGTCGCGGTCTGTGGCGGCGTAGCTGGTGTTTGGCGCAAAAAAGCCGATGGGGTTGTAGCCCCAGAAATCCAGCAGCGTCTGGCCATTGTATTCCCTCATAAACATGGTCTCGTCAAATTCAAAGACAGGCATCAGTTCCACTGCGTTGATTCCCAGTTCTTTCAGATAAGGGATTTTTTCCCGGATGGCATCAAAGGTTCCGGGGTGGGTCACATTGGAAGTGGGACTTTTGGTGAAGCCCCTCACGTGAAGCTCGTAAATGATCAGATCCTGCATGCGCAGAGGAGACTCCTCAAAATGACTCCAGTCAAAATCGTTTTTTACCACTCTGGCGCGGTAAGGGGATTCTAGGTTGGGTCTTTCTCCCCATACCTTCTGACCTGTGACAGCTTTGGCATAAGGGTCCAGTATGGGCTTGGTTTTGTCAAACAGAAGACCTTTGTCCGGATTGTAGGGCCCATCTAATTGATATGCATATTCCAGACCCTTGATATCCAGATCAAAAATCAGCATGGAATAAACTCTTCCCAGTTGATAGCGCTTGGGGAAGGGGATGGTGGCGAAGGGCTTGTCTTCTCCTTCATGGTACAAAAGCAGAGTACAGGAGGTGGCGTTTTGGGAGTGAATGGTAAAGTTCACCCCTTTGTTGGATACCACATTGGCTCCATTTTGTTCATAAATTCCGGGGCATATTTTAAATCCGTTGATTTCATCCACCGGCTGGTAGTATTGTATGTCTAACATGGCGTTCTCCTTATCGTTATGGCAAAGAGCCCTGTGGCACGGCTCTATATGAAATGTTGTTATGGAAGAAATTATAGTTTAATTTGTTTCCAGCGTCAATGTTATGATACAATATAAACGACATTGGAATCAGAAATCATATAAAACACAGAGAGGAAATGGATTTATGAATCGAGTAAATTACCAGAAAGAATTGGATAAAATAATAGATCAATTAAAAACAAAGGGGGAGGTTCCCCGGCTGTTTTTGCATAGCTGCTGTGCGCCCTGCAGCAGTTATGTGCTGGAATATTTATCTCGGTATTTTGAAATTACCCTGTTTTACTTTAACCCTAACATTTCACCAGAGGAAGAATACCGCAAGCGTGTGGAAGAACAGCAACGTCTGATCCGTCAGCTTCCGGCTGTACATCCTGTTACATTTGTAGAAGGGCGGTATGAGCCTAAGGAATTTTATCATGCGGTGAAAGGCCTGGAAAAGGAGCCGGAAGGGGGAGCCAGATGCAGAGCGTGCTTTTGCCTTCGTTTGGAAGAAGCTGCTCAATTGGCAGCACAGGGGGGATATGATTATTACACCACTACCTTAAGCATCAGTCCTCTGAAAAATGCCCGGGTTCTGGCGGAAGTTTCCATGGAGATAGGGGAAAAGTATGGTGTGCGTTGGCTGCCGTCTGATTTCAAGAAAAAGGAAGGGTACAAGCTGTCTCTTATACACATCTCCGAGCCCACGAGACTACGCTGCATGGGGG
>CAMQZX010000006.1 GCA_947039785.1 uncultured Lachnospiraceae bacterium
CAATTCTATGATATTCTATAGTTTACTGAAAAAGACAAATCTGCAGGGAGGAGAGACTATGTTTGAGTCATTGAAAATCCGTGATATAGAGCTTGGTGTGGGAATGCCGAAAATATGTGTACCCTTGACTGGAAAAGACCGGGAGGAATTGCTTCAGGAAGCCAGTGCTGCCATGGAGAAAAAGGTGGATCTGGTGGAGTGGAGAGGGGATCGCTTCCATGAAGTGGAAAATTTGTCTGCGATGGAAACCATGGCAAAAGAGCTGCGTCTGGAGCTGGGAAATTGTCCTGTTTTATTTACCTGTCGAACGGAGGATGGACAATTTGCCATAGATGTTTCGGACTATGTGGAATTAAATAAGAGAATGATCAGCACCAGATGTATTGATCTGGTGGATGTGGAACTTTTTATGGGAGATAGCGTGTGCAGAGAGTTGGTGGAATATGCCCATGCCCATGGTGTGGCTGTAATCATTTCTAATCATGAGTTTGAGCAGACTCCGGACGTGGATGTGATGGTGGGCAGGATGCAGACCATGCGTTATCTGGGGGCCGATGTTCCCAAGCTGGCAGTGATGCCCGGAAATCCCCAGGATGTGTTGAAACTGCTACGGGCTACCGATTCTTATAATCAGTGGTATGGGGATGGACCCATCATTACCATGTCCATGGGAAAGACTGGTGTAATCAGCAGAATCTGTGGAGAAACTTTTGGATCTTCTCTGACATTTGCCACTGTGGGACGGGCTTCGGCGCCAGGACAGATTTCGGTGGATGAAGTGCGTGTGATTTTAGATATTTTGCATGAATAGAATAGTATAATTCTTATTTTTATGTTATGATGTATTTCGTGAAAGATTTTTTAGGAAGTGGGATGAAGGGAAATGCTGACAATTGCTATTCAAAATGGAAATGTCATCGATGTACGTTCTAAAAAAATCGTGAAGCTTAACATAGGAATTCAAGACGGAGTGATTGTACAATTGTCGGAGATGCCTTTAGAGGCTACACGTGTGATCGATGGAACTGGTTTGTATGTTGCACCGGGATTTATTGACGTTCATGGGCATCTGGATGGATATGAATATGGAGGCGAGCTATCGGCCATGCAGGGAGTTACCACCACCGTGGGCGGCAACTGTGGATATTGTCCGGTACAATTGAAGGAATTTTTTGATGAGCAGGACCGCAGAGGTTATCCGATCAATCAGGCTATGCTGGTGGGACACGACGCTCCTTTGCGGGAAGCAGTCGGACTTACAGATCCTCATATGCTGGCTGAGCCAGAGCAGATTGAGCAGATGAAAGAGCTTGCCAGACAGGCGCTGCGAGATGGTGCCTGCGGAGTTTCCTTTGGTCTGGATTATGTTCCAGGCTGCAGTATTGAGGAAGTAAAGGCGCTGGCGTCTGTATGCGCAGAATTCGGACGTATTTGTCCGGTACATACCAGATTATTGGTGGAAAATGATTTGTATTCACTCTATGAAGTGATTGACGTTGCCCGGCAGACCGGCGCACATATGCTGGTGTCTCATTTTGTATATCAATATTGCAATGGAATGGTTCCCCAGGCAATCTCCATGCTGGAAAAGGCCCGCGCCAGAGGCTTGAAGGTAGAGATGGACAGTGGCATGTACACCAATTGGTCTACTTATCTGAATACAACAACCTTTGACCTGCAAAATATTCAGATGAACCAATGGAGCTGGGAACAGATGGTGGTGGGTACTGGAACGTACCGGGGCAAAGTGATGACAGAAGAATTGTATCATCATATGAGAGCGTATCACCCCAATGAAGCCATTGTGCTGTTTGAGGGAGAGGAGTGGGAGATTTATGAATGTTTAAAGCTTCCTTATTCCATGCCCTCCAGTGATGCAGGAGCCTATGCGGTGGGGGAAGGACATCCTCAGATTGCAGGTACATTTCCTCGCTATATTCGGGAGATGGTAAAGGAGCGAAAACTACTGACCTTGGAGGAGGCCATTTACAAAGGAACATTGCTTCCAGCGGAAATATTCGATTTTGAGAAAAAAGGCTCCATTGAGCTGGGATACGATGCAGATTTGTTCCTGTTTGATTTGGATCAGATTCGTGATATGGCGCAGTACCCTCATCTTGGAGCACCGGATGCGGCACCGGAGGGAATTCCCTATGTACTGGTGAATGGTGTATTGGCAGTGGATGAGGGCATATGCACTCACAGCAGAAGCGGAAAATGTATTCGAAAATAAGCTTGCTATAGGAGATTATAAAATTAATGGGAGAAGTTCTGTTACAATTAGAAAATATTAAGAAAGGTTTTGATGGAACCGAAGTATTAAACGGCATTAACCTTTCCATTGAAAAAGGAGAATTTATTACGCTGTTGGGCTCTTCCGGCTGTGGCAAGACTACAACGTTACGTATTATTGCAGGGCTGGAAACGCCCGATGAAGGAAGAGTACTTTTGGAAGGGAAAGATGTGACCAGTCTGGAACCAAACCAGAGGGATGTAAATACAGTCTTTCAAAATTATGCTCTGTTCCCGCACATGAATGTGGCGGAGAATGTGGGTTACGGTTTGAAGTTGAAAAAAACGCCGAAGTCAGAGATTCGAAAAAGGGTAAAAGAAGTGTTGGAACTGGTGCAGCTGGCAGGATATGAGAAGCGTAAGCCGTCAGAGCTAAGCGGCGGTCAGAAGCAGCGTGTTGCCATTGCGAGAGCCATTGTCAACAATCCCAAGATTCTGCTTTTGGACGAGCCTTTGGGAGCGCTGGATCTGCAGCTGCGAAGAGCTATGCAGCATGAGCTAAAGCGTCTTCAGAAGAAGCTGGGAATTACGTTTATCTACATTACCCACGATCAGGAAGAGGCAATCAATATGTCGGATCGGATCGTGGTGATGAATCAAGGTGTGTTTGAACAGATTGGAAGCTCTGATGATGTTTACAATCATCCCAAAACCAGTTATGTGGCCACTTTTGTGGGCAATGCCAACATCATTCATGGAACTGTGGATCGTATGGTGGACGATAAGGTATTGGTGGATACCTGCGGAGGAAAGGCACTGGTGGATGCCGGTGCTTATAGATTTTCATCTGGGATGGAAGTGACCATGGCGGTGCGCAGCGAAAATATTCAGATTGATGAAGACTGCGGCTGCGGACTTCGGGCCATCGTGACAGAAAAGACCTTTTCTGGCGGACTGTTGCGTATGGTATTGAAGCTGAACGATGGCAAAGAGCTGATTTCCAGCCGGTATGGAATTGATGCCAATGTGGAAGTGGGACAGGAAATCTGCTTCCGTTGGGAATCCAACCACGGTGTTTTTGTGGATGTGGAGGATTCTGTCAGAGGAGCACGGCCATGAGAAACAAAACGAACAATAAGAAAAACAACAATATGATTCTGGCAGCCATGCCGCTGTATCTGTTTACTCTGGTGTTTGTAGTTGGTCCAATGCTTTATATGGTTGGGCTGAGTTTTTCCACCAACAAGGGAGGATACGGAGTAGACTGGACCTTTACTCTTGATAATTACAGACAGATTTTAGAACCAGTATATCTGCAGACCTTTGTCCAGTCCTTTCAGCTTGCCATTTCCAGTACGCTGATTATTATGCTGCTTGGATATCCCTTTGGCTATTTTATGTCCAGGCTAAGTGATAAGGGCAAAAGCAGAATGATGCTGGCCATTATGGTTCCCTTTTGGGTAAACAGTCTGATTCGTCTTTATGGCTGGATCATTGTTTTGCAAACCAAGGGAGTGTTTAATGAACTGCTACTGAATCTGGGATTGATTAAGGCACCATTAAAGCTTCTTTACAGCTATCCCGCAGTGCTTCTGGGTATGGTGTATGCCTTGCTTCCGTTTATGATTCTGTCGGTTTATTCCAGTGCGGAGAAGCTGGACTGGACATTGATTGAGGCATCCAGAGATTTGGGGGCAACAAAGGCTCAGACCTTCTGGAATATTACATGGAAGCTGACGCTGCCAGGACTTTTGTCTGGTATGATTTTAACCTTTATTCCATCCATGGGATTGTTTTTCATTGCAGATATTCTGGGAGGAAATAAGATCGTGCTGGTGGGAAGTCTGATTCAGGATCAGATGACAAGAGGCAGTAACTGGCCTTTTGCCGCGGCACTGGCTGTTGTGCTGACCATCCTTACATCTGTCAGCATCTATCTTTATACGAAAATTACCAAGGTGAAAGAATTGGAGGTAATGTGATGAAGAAAAACGGAAAGTTTTCCAAGGTATATCTGGGAATCATCCTGTTGTTTATTTACCTTCCAATATTCTTTGTGGTAATGTATTCTTTTAATGAATCCAAGTCTACTGCAGTCTGGGGCGGGCTTTCCTTTAAATGGTACAAAGATCTGCTTCGGGACAGAGACATTATGGAAGCCTTGCGAAACAGTTTGGTTTTAGGTGTGATCAGCTGCTTTACATCGGCGGTGATTGGAACGGTGGGAGCTGTGGGAATGGCTCGTTCTCATTTGCGAATGAAGGGCGTGGTAGAATATGTGGCACGACTTCCCATTATGATACCGGAGATTATTCTGGGTATGGTATTTATGGCATTTTTCTCACTGATGAATCTGCCTTTTGGTATGGTGACGCTGGTGATTGCTCACACAGCCTTTTGCATACCTTATATTTTAATGATGGTGAAAGCCCGTCTGGTGGGAATGGATCCGTCTCTGGAGGAAGCTGCCCGTGATCTGGGAGCCTCTTCCATGCGTACCTTTATGGATATTACGCTGCCCCTTTTGATGCCGGCAGTTTTGTCCGGATCACTGCTGGCCTTCGCCATGTCACTGGATGATGTGGTGATCAGCATTTTTGTCACTGGACCGCGGTTAAATACGCTGCCCATTAAGGTGTATTCGCAGATGAAATTTGGTGTTACACCAGAGATTAATGCACTGTGTACCCTTATGTTAGGAGCAACTCTGCTTGTGCTTTTTTTATATTCTCTATTGAAGAGACTGCACAAGTAGTTTGCAATAAATGCGATTTGCCATAAATAAAAGGAGGACGAAGAACATGAAAAGATTTATTGTGGGTACCTTGTGTCTCGCTCTGACAGCGTCTGCTGTGCTTGCAGGCTGCGGTGGAAATCAGAAGACAGAAGACAAGGGAGAACTGGTGCTGTTTACCTGGGAAGGAATGTTTCCTCAGGAAGTACTGGATGGATTTGAGGAAGAGACAGGAATCAAAGTGGTGTATTCCAATTTTGATACTGATGAGACCATGCTGGAGAAATTGGGACAGGCAGAGGGCGGTGATTATGATGTAATCATTGCAGATGATTATATCATTGAGTCTGCCATTGAGGAAGGTCTTGTGCAAAAGCTGGATAAGGATAAGATTGAGAATTTCGGCAATATCAATTCTCTGTATCAGGGACAGTTTTATGACCCTTCTGATGAGTATACCGTACCTTACGGAGCTGGTATTCCGTTGATTGTATATGATCCGGAATTGGTGGACTTTGAGATTACAAGTTATGCAGATTTGTGGAATGAGAAGCTAAAAGACAGCCTGGCTCTGACAGCCAATTATCGTGTGATTAATGGTATCACGCTGCTGTCCATGGGAAAATCCATGAATGAGGAAGATCCCGCTGTCATTGCAGAAGCAGGACAGAAGCTGCTGGAGCTGGCTCCCAACGTTCGTCTGATTCAGGATGATAATACACAAAATTCTCTGCTAAATGGGGAAGCCTCCGTGGCATTTTTGTATACTTCCCAGGTAACACAGGTTCTGAAGGACAATCCGGATTTGAAAGTGGTATATCCTGAGGAAGGATTGGGATTTGGTATTATGGCAGGATTTGTTCCGGCTCAGGCTCCAAACAGTGAAGCAGCATATCAGTTTTTAAATTATATCCTGGAACCGGAAGCAGCGGCTCAGTGTTTTGATTTTATTGGATATTACTGTACCAATAAGGCTGCAGATGACCTAGTAAATCCGGATCTGGTGGTACCGGATTCTGTGACAAAGGGTGAGATTATTCAAAATGTAAGCCAGGAAGCAGATGAAGCTTACAACAAAAACTGGACAGAATTTAAGGCAGCATGTGATTAAGTAATGAATGAGTAATAAGAAGGTTAGGTGGAACAAATGAAGGTCTTTCATGGAACAGCTACTTATCAGGGGATTGCGATAGGTAAAATACAATACTTAAGGCGGAATGAACAACATATCCGTCAGTATACTGTGGAAAGTGCCAGAAGAGAAATCCGGCGTTTCCGGAAAGCGAAAGAGAGGGCACTGGAGGCTTTGAAATTTCTATATGATAAGGCCTCTCTGGAATTGGGGGAGGAAGAATCCAAGGTTTTCAAAAGCCAGATTTCGCTGTTGGAGGCCGGAAGTTTCACCAGGGCCATTGAAGGGATGATTCTTTCCGAGAAAGTGAATGCAGCTTATGCCATATCCACAACGCGGGATGAGCTTACAAAGACGTTTGCCAAGATGGAAGATGAGATTATCCGTAACCGTGTGATGGATATCAAGGATATTTCTGAACGACTGATTTTGATTATCGAAGGAATTTCCAGAGAAGATTATGCGGATATGGAGCCGGTGATTGTGGTGGCAAACAATTTGTCTCCCACAGAGATTATGGAGATGGATCAGGAGAAGCTTCTGGCTTTTGTGAGCCGGGAAGGCTCACCAGTTTCCCATACGGCTATTATCTCCAAGACGCTGAGCATTCCATCTCTGATTGGAATCGATGTGGATCCCCTCTGGGAAGACCGTATGGCCATTGTGGATGGCTATGAGGGAATCTTTTATCTGGAGCCGGATGAAGCCCTTTTGAAAAAATATGAGAGACGTCGTCAGGAAGATTTAAAAGAAAAGGAATTTTTGCAGAAATTGCGTGACAAGGAGGACATCACTCTGGATGGAACCCGTGTGAAGCTCTTTGCCAATATCCGGAGTCTGGAAGACCTGCGCAGCGTACAGGAATCGGGAGCCTGCGGAATCGGGCTTTTGAGGAGCGAATTTCAGTATTTAGGCAGAGAAAACTATCCCAGAGAGATTGAATTGTTCCGTGCCTACAAAAAGGTGGCAGAGACCATGGGCGATAAGCCGGTGATTATTCGTACTCTGGATATCGGTGCTGACAAGAAGGCGGAATATATGGATCTTCCCGATGAAGAAAATCCAGCTATGGGAAACCGGGGAATCCGGGTTTGTCTGGAGCGTAAAAGAATGTTCAAAGCCCAGCTTCGTGCCATTTACCGGGCAAGCGCTTACGGAAATCTGGCCATTATGTATCCGATGGTCACTTCCATGAGTGAGATTCGGGAAGTAAAGGAAATCGTTGCCGATGTGGTGGATGGATTGAAGAAGAAGGAGATTCCCTTCAAAGAGATTCAGCACGGTATTATGGTGGAGACCCCGGCGGCTGTGATGATTGCCGAAGATCTTGCAAAAGAAGTGGATTTTCTGAGCCTGGGAACCAACGATCTGACCCAGTACATTCTGGCAATGGATCGGAAAAATCCAAGTCTGGAGGGACGCTATGACGATCACCATCCGGCAGTACTGAAGATGATTCAGATGACCATTGATGCTGCCCACAAGGCGGGATGCTGGGCAGGCATTTGCGGAGAGCTGGCAGGAGATACCTCCATGACTCAGACCCTTTTGGAGATGGGCGTGGATGTGATGTCTGTGGTACCTCCCAGCATTCTTCCGGTGAGAAAGCAGATTCGTAAGATAATTCTGCCGAATAACGTTAAATCAAAGCCAATTGAGCAATAAATTCAGGCGTGGTGCCACAGCATCCTCCCAGGATGCGGGCGCCATTTTCTTTTAATTTTTTCATGTGTTGTGCAAATATTTCTGGTTTCATATCGTAGATGGCTTGGCCGGTTTCAGAGATTTTGGGCATTCCTGCGTTTGGTTTTGCGATTACAGGAATGGATACCACCTGTGTTATATTTCGAATGATGCTTTCAAGCTGATCCGGGCCTACGGAGCAGTTGACACCAACGGCGGAGACTCCGGCAGCTTCCAGTGTCTGAACGGCGTTGATGATGTTGCCTCCGGTAAAGAAGCTTCCGTCGGCTTCCACTGTCATGGAGCACATGATAGGGAGATCACATACTGCCTGGGCAGCGTCCACTGCAGCACAGGCTTCTTCCACATTGAACATGGTCTCAACAACCAGAAGATCCACTCCGGCATCAACCAGATGTTGAATCTGTACTTTATAGGCTTCAAAGGCCTCTTCGAAGGTCATATCGCCGAAAGGCTCCATCATTTCTCCGGTGGTGGTCACATCGCCGGCTACGTAAGCTTTGCCCCAAGCGGCTTCCCTGGCGTATCCTACCAATGTATGATTGATCTCTTTGATTTTATCTTCCAGATGGAATTTGGCAAGATTGATGGGGTTTCCTCCAAAAGTTGGGGCATAAATAATCTGGCTTCCAGCTTCTACATATGCTTTTTGTAAATTTACGATAATATCCTTGTGTTCAATGACCCACAGCTCGGTGCAGACACCTTTTGGCATACCGGCGGCCATCAGATTGGAGCCGGTGGCTCCGTCCAGAAGAGTGGTGTTGGAGGTTAGAGTGATAAATTCTTCTTTGGTCATAATACGTCCTTTCTGTTTGGCAATAGTTATGGTTGGCTTGCCAGATTCCTATGTCCGGCAGGTTTGAAGCTATTATAGCACATTTGACAAATGTTTGACATATTATTTGGGATTGTGCAGATAGTTTTTGACTTTCCTCTCGTAGAGTGATAGAATCTAAGAAGATAAATGCAAGAAGTGCAGAAGGAGATACAGACATGATTGATGGAAAGAAAGTGTTATTCAGCGGCATGCAGGCGACCGGTAATCTGACATTGGGAAATTATCTGGGAGCTTTGAAAAACTGGGTGACGTTAAGTGATGAATATGAGTGCTTTTACAGTGTGGTGGATATGCATTCCATTACTGTGAGACAGGACCCGGCCACTTTAAGAAAGAGAGCCAGAGCGTTATTGACCCTTTACATTGCAGCGGGGTTGGATCCCAAGAAGAACTGCATTTATTATCAGTCTCACGTTTCCGGCCATGCAGAGCTTAGCTGGATTTTAAATTGCTTTACTTATATGGGTGAGCTGAACCGTATGACTCAGTTTAAGGACAAATCCGCTAAACATGCAGACAATATCAATGCAGGACTGTTTACTTATCCGGTATTGATGGCAGCTGATATTTTGTTGTATCAGGCAGATGTGGTACCTGTGGGTGTGGATCAGATGCAGCATCTGGAGCTGACCAGAGATGTGGCAGAGCGTTTCAACAATATCTACGGTGATGTGTTTACTATTCCGGAAGCATATATCGGTAAGGTGGGTGCTAAGATTATGAGTCTACAGGATCCAACAAAGAAAATGTCCAAATCTGATGAGAACCCCAACGGCAGTATCTATCTGATGGATGATCCGGACACCATTATGAGAAAATGCAAACGTGCCGTGACAGATTCTGAAGCACAGATTCTCTACCGTGAGGAACAGCCGGGAGTGAAGAACCTGATAGATATCTACAGCGCATGTACTGGTAAAACGCCGGCAGATGTGGTGAAAGAGTTTGAAGGCAAGGGCTACGGCGACTTTAAGATGGCAGTGGGCGAGTCTGTGGTATCTGTGTTAAAGCCATTGCAGGATGAAGTGGCAAGATTGAATAAGGAGAAGGCTTACATAGATTCCGTAATCAAGGAAAATGCAGAGAAAGCCAACTACTATGCTACTAAGACATTGCGCAAGGTACAGCGTAAGGTAGGTTTTCCGGATAGAATCCGTTAATTGCCGAAGAAAATAAAATTGCAAATATAAGGCAGCTTTGCCGGAAACGAAGATGTTTCCCACAAAGCTGCTTTTTAAATTACCAGGAATGTGTGAAAAGATTCAGAGGACCTGCATTAAGTTGCCAGGTATGTCTGAAAATTATTAAGTTCAGACAATAATACCATATTTGCGGATTCGGTATTGCAGACTCTGGCGGCGGATTCCCAGAGCTTCGGCGGTGCGGCTGATGTTGTAACCGCATTGCTCCAACGCCTGCAAAAGAATCTGATGTTCATAATCATCCATCAGAGTCTGGAGGGTTTCCCCGCGAAGATCCAGAGGTGCTGCAGATGAAGTGTGGGACTCCTGGTTGTCTGCTATGGCTGGATGTTCTTTAAAGATATAAGGCGGCAGATGTTCCATCTGGATGGTCTCTTCCTCCGTCATATTCTGGGCATAATCCAGTACATGAAACAATTCTCGGGTGTTGCCGGGCCAGGAGTATTCCCGGAAGATGTTCATCACCTTGGGATGAATATTTTTCAGAGGATTGACATACTGGTAGGCAGTGGAGGTCAGGTGATAGCGGATCAGATCTTCCAGATCTTCTGTATGCTCCCGTAGGGGAGGCAGATCGATCATCACTGTGGACAGCCGATAGAACAGGTCCTTGCGAAGCTTATTTTCTGCAATGGCCTGGAAAGGATTTTCGTTGCAGGAGGAAATGACTCTCACATCAATGTGAATATCCTTCTGTCCGCCCAAACGCCGGAGGGTATTTTCCTGAAGAACACGCAGGATTTTGGACTGCATGTGCAGACTCATGGAATTTAACTCATCCAAAAATAAAGTGCCGCCGTTGGCTTCTTCAAAGTATCCCGGTCGGTCTTCGCTTCCGGTAAAGCTGCCTTTGGAAGTTCCAAAGAGAAGTCCTTCAATCAGGTTATCAGGGATGGCAGCACAATTTATAGGCAGGAATTTCTGGTGGCTGCGGCTGCTGGCCTTGTGAATGCTTTGTGCGAAGACTTCCTTGCCGGTTCCGGTTTCGCCCACTAACAGTACATTGGAATTTTGAGGAGCGATCCGTCGTGCCAGAGAGATGGCTTTTTGCATTTGGTCGCTGCTGCCGATGATATGGTCGAAGGTATAGCCGGTAAAATACATGGTTTTCGCCTGATTGTAATAGGAATCCAATGCTTTCTGGATATTTTTCAGCTTATGCATTTGGGATTTGACAATGGAAGCATTTTGCTCAAAAACCACTGCACCGATTAATTTTTTTCCCTCACGAATAGGGTAAGCACTGTTGGCAGTGGCAACGTCCGCGCCGTCACTGGTCTTATAGTGGTCTACCCGGTTGATCACCGGTTTGCGAGTCTTTAAGGAGGTGATGATAGTGCTGATGTTTTCGTCCAGCGCATAGAGATCCAGCAAGTGCTGCCCCTGAATATCCACATTGGTGGGAATCTGGGAAATCTGGCGGCTGCTCTGGTTCATAAAAACGGCGCAGGCATTGCTGTCATAAATCTGTATTCCCTCGGAAACCTGGTCCAGGGCTTTTTTCAACAGGTATTGATGGTGATTGTCCTGCTTTAAATAGCAGTAGTATTCACCATGGGGTGTTTGGTGTATGTGGTATGAGAAGGATTCGTTATTCCACAGAAGACAGGGGGAAGTCTGGGTTTTGGAAAAAATGTCCCATAACTGCTGACCCAGAAAGGAAGAAAAAGCAGTCTGATAAGTCTTTTGCAGACTGAAATTCTCCCATTGAATGTCCAGAATCCTGTATTGGTCATCCATGGTGAATGTGACGTCAAATAAATTCATGGCATCTCCTTTGCAAACATTGATCTCGTTGTGTTCACTGTAACATTTACTTCGGAGAATGTCAATAAATGCCAAATATTTATGCATAATGCCAAATGAATTTGCACTCTGAAAGTACAAACAACAGGAAAGAAGATTCTGAATGTGCAGGTAAATCCCCAGGTTGGCAGGAAGAAAAGGGTTGGCATACATTTTGCTATATATTCTTAATAAAAATCGAATAACAATACCAGGTGGACGGTATGGATCTACTCGTTATACGCAAACAGCTAACAAAAATCAGGAGGAAAATACTATGTCAAAATCAGAAGAGAAGAAAGTGGTCACATTAGGAGGAAAGATTAATCTGGAGGATTTTATTGCTGTGTCCAGATTCCACGCTCAGGTGGAATTTTCACAGGAATATTGTGACCGTGTCCGCAAATCCAGAGAATTGGTGGAAAAATGGGTGGATGAAGAACGTGTGATGTATGGAGTTACTACGGGATTTGGCCAGCTTTGCACCCAGGCTATCAGCAAAGAGGAGACCGCTCAATTACAGAAAAACATTATTTTGTCCCATTCCACATCGGTGGGAGCACCTCTTACTGAGGAACAGGTGAGAGGAACCATGCTGATGGTACTTCAGAATCTTGGACAGGGATATTGCGGTGTACGTCTGCTTGTGATGGAAAAATACAGAGAGTTCTTAAATAAAAATCTGATTCCCTGGGCACCTGGCGACGGCAGTGTGGGCTATCTGTGTCCGGAAGCTCATATGGCGCTGGTCCTGGTTGGAGAAGGAAAGGCATATTATCAGGGAGAGCTGCTGCCGGCTGCAGAAGCACTGGCGAAAGCAGGTATTGAACCTATTGAGCTTAGTTCCAAAGAGGGTCTGGCTCTTGTATCAGGAACCACATCTCCAACAGCCCTGGCAGCTCTGGGAATCTATGATATGCTCAATGCAGCCAAGTCTGCAGATGTGATTGCAGCCGTTACGCTGGAAATGTCAAAAGCTGTTATGAATGCCTTCGATGAGAGAGTGATGTCCGTTCGTCCTCACCCCCATCAGGGACAGGTGGCAGCCAACATCCGCACTTTATTAAAGGATTCCCAGATCATCGAAAACAGCAAGGGAACCAAGGTGCAGGATGCGTTATCTCTTCGCTGTATTCCTCAGCTTCACGGTGCGTCCAGAAAGACATTGGAGGATGCTAAGGCTACCATTGAGATTGAACTGAATTCCTGCTGTGATAATCCGATTATCTGGCCGGTGGAAGGGGATGAAGATGTGATTTCTGCCTGCAACGCAGACTCTTCTTATTTGGGACTGGAGATGGATTCTGCCAGCATCGCAGCTACCATGCTGGCAAAAATGTCTGAACGCAGAAATAACCGCCTCATCGATGGAAACCTTTCCGGTAATCCATGGTTTTTGATTAAAAACCCAGGATTAAATTCCGGAATGATGATTCCTCAATATACCCAGGCGGGACTGCTCAATGAGATGCGCGTGCTGGCTTCTCCGGCAACCACAGACAATACATCTACCTGCGGAAATCAGGAAGACTATGTGGCAATGGGATATTTTGCTTCTAAAAAAGCCATCAGTGTTGCAGAGAAACTGGAGTACATACTTGCTATTGAGCTGCTGTCCGGTTATCAGGCACAGCAATTTATTGAAGCAGACATCCACCGCAGTCCGGCTACCCGCAGCGTATTGGAGGAGATTCATCAGCATGTACCAGTGATGGAAAATGATGTTTATCTGCATCCCCATATTGAATACTTAAAAGAGCTGATTCATTCCGGCAGATTGGTAGAGCTTGCAGAGGAAGCTGCCGGAACATTAAACTAAAAAATCATTAAATGAATCATTAAATTCAGAAATAAAATGAATCAATCAACGATTGGTGTCTCATGTCTTCGGGCAGAGGTGCCGTGAAGGTAAGGGCAGCCCCGGTGATCGGATGGAAAAATTCCAGCTTCCAGGAATGAAGGGGCTGCCTTTGAAAATGCTGGTAATTGGGATTATACAGGAAATCGCCCGGCAGGGGGTGGCCAATGTGCTTCATATGTACCCGGATCTGATGGGTGCGTCCTGTTTCCAGTTTCAACTGAACCAGCGAGTAGTCCCCGCAGATTTTCAGCCTCTGGTAATGGGTGACGGCTCTTTCACCGTGAAGGTGATCCACCTGTCGTTCAATGGTGGAGTCGCAGACCCGACCAATTGGAGCATCAATGGTACCACGTTCAGGCAAGATTCCCTCTGCTAGGGCAAGGTAAGTCCGGTGAATTTGGCGCTTCTGCATCATATGGGAGAGAAGGGCGGCACTGAGGGCATTTTTTGCCAGCACCAGTGCACCTGTGGTGTCCCGGTCCAGTCGGTTAATGCAGCGATAGACGAAGGTCTCATTCTGTTGCTGATAATAATAAGCCACTGCATTGGCAAGGGTATTGTCGTAATTTCCCTGAGAAGGGTGAATGGGCATGTTGGCAGGCTTGTCCAACACCAGAATGTCCAAATCTTCGTAAAGAATCTGCAAAGGCAGGTTTACTGGAAGGATTTTCTCAGAGGATTCTGTATCCCGAAGGGTTATTGTTACCACATCCCCAGGTTGAACCATTTGGTTTAAAAAGGTATGCTGATGGTTCAGAAGAATGCTGTCGGGATATGGCTTCATCCTCACAAGAATATGGCGGGAAAAACCTTTGGATTGCAAAAATTTCCGAAGGGTGCAGGGGATGGGAGAATCCGGGGCGTTTTCCGGAATGATATATTCGAATATTCGTTTCATAGTCTTATGTAAAACTCCTTTAAAAAAAGTTTATTGAAAGTATCATATCACAGGAGAATCCCTTAAATCAATCAAAGGTTACTGCTTACGCACCACTGTCCCGCGCAGCGTGTTGCTGGGAACGGAGTGAATAGTAACACCATCAAATATATTTATGCTTCTTCCATGCATCAATAGATTGACTTTTTTTCGTCAAAATTATATAATTATTCAGGGAAATCTACAGAAGTTGAAGGATTTCTGTCGGGAAGAATCAGATAAGAAAAATTGATCAGAAAATATTTACAGGAAACAGGTGAAACTCCTGTGCAAGTCCGTTACTGTATAGCCAGATACTGTAGTAATTTCGTTGCGGAGCAGATCCTGCGGCAACTGGGAGACGTTCTGGTATGAAGTGTCGTTGTCAGTCAACGGCCTTTTTTCTTTCTGGAAATTCTGGAAAACAAATCAGTCAGACATAGAGGGTAAATTATGAAGACCGGATTGGAAGGACAATACGTCATCAAAAACAATAAAAAACTGAGACTGGGCTACACCACTGGTTCCTGTGCGGCAGGCGCTTCCCAGGCGGCCGTTCGGATGCTGCTTACCGGAAAGAAAGTAAAAGAGGTGGAGCTGATGACACCCAAGGGAATTCTACTCCATCTGGAAATTTTGGATATTACCAGAGAAGAGAACCGTGTCATCTGTGCAGTTCGAAAGGACGGAGGGGATGACCCAGATATGACCAATGGAATGCTGATTTATGCCTGTGCTGAAAAATGCTCCGGCGGCGGAATTCACATTGACGGCGGTGTGGGGGTGGGACGAATTACCCGTGCAGGCCTGGAACAGCCGGTTGGAGAGGCGGCTATTAACCGTGTACCCAGAACCATGATCAGCCGGGAAGCCCAGCGGGTTATGGACGAGGAAGAATACGAAGGGGGCATTTTGATTACCATAAGCGCTCCCCAGGGAGAGCGGATTGCGGCTAAGACCTTTAATCCACGGCTGGGAATTAAGGGCGGAATTTCCATATTGGGAACCAGCGGTATTGTGGAGCCTATGAGTGAAGTTGCTTTGATTCGAAGCATTGAGGTGGAGATGGACATGCGCATTGCTCAGGGAGAGGAATATCTTTTGGTGACTCCGGGAAATTATGGTGCAGCATATCTGAAGGAATCTATGCAAAGCCTTCCCTTTGAAAAATCCATGAAATGCAGCAACTATGTGGGAGAAACCCTGGATATGGCTCTTGCCAAAGGGGTGAAGGGCATTTTGTTTGTGGCTCACATCGGAAAATTTGTCAAGGTGGCAGCAGGCATTATGAATACCCATTCCCATCAGGCAGACGCCAGAATGGAAGTGTTGGCATCCAATGCTATCCGTGTGGGAGCAGACCTGGAAACAGCCCGAAAGGTGCTTGCCAGTGAGACCACCGATGAGGCATTGGAGATCATTCAGAACACGCCGTATTTTCAGGCTGCCATGGATGAGACGGCAAGACGGGTTCACTATTATCTGAATCACCATTGTTATGGGCAGATGCTGACAGGCGCGGTGCTGTTTTCTAACACCTATGGTTATCTGGCAAAGACATCAACCGCAGATCAGTTGATTGAGGTGCTGACACAGCGTGAGGAAAGCAAATGATGGTTGGAGGATTGCGTTCACGGTGAAAGTAATCCACAACCTTTAGATGAATCAAATCAATTCATTTTAAAATAAACAAACAATTAAGGAGATTTATTATGAGTGGAAAGTTATTTGGAGTTGGAGTGGGACCGGGAGATCCGGAGCTTTTGACCCTGAAAGCCCTTCGTCTTGTGAAGGAAAATGAAATTATTGCAGTGCCGGGAAACGATCCCAAAGACAGTGTGGCATACCAGATTGTCAAAGGGATTTACGAGGAAATTGAGAACAAAGAGTTGATGGCAATTCCCATGCCCATGACAAAGGACCCTAAAGTTCTGGAAGAAAATCATGCCAAGGGAACTCAGATGATCAGGGAAAAGCTGGATGCAGGAAAGAATGTGGTTTTTTTGACACTGGGTGATCCCACAGTATATTCTACCTACATTTATGTACATAAGAGAATTCAGCAGATGGGTTATGAGGTGGAAATCGTCAGCGGAATCACTTCCTTCTGTGCAGTGGCTGCCAAATTAAACATCAGTCTGGTGGAAAAGGCAGAGCCTCTTCATGTGGTTCCGGCATCCTATCAGATTGAAGACGCTTTGAAGCTGCCGGGTACTAAGGTGCTGATGAAAGCCGGTAAGAAAATGGCAGATGTGAAAAAACAGCTGGTAGAAAGCGGTGTGCCGGCTGTTATGATTGAAAACTGCGGAATGCCGGGAGAGAAAATCTATCATGGTGCCCAGGAGATTCCGGAAACAGCAGGGTACTATTCCCTGATCATTGTAAAGGATAAGGAAAACTAAGAGATATTGTAAGAGATGTTGATAAAGGGCTGTCTTATATCATAGATACAGATGTATTGGACCGCCTATGACCATTGAATAAGGAGAAAAGAGTATGATACATTTTGTTGGAGCGGGTTCAGGTGCCCCGGATTTGATCACAGTGAGAGGCAAGAAATTTCTGGAAGAAGCAGATATCATCATCTACGCAGGTTCCCTGGTAAACCCTCAGCTTTTGGATTATGCCAAGGAAGGCTGCCAGATTTACAACAGTGCAAAAATGACTTTGGAAGAAGTTATTCAGATTATGGAGCTGGGGGAGAAAGCTCAAAAGCTTACCGTTCGTCTTCACACAGGTGATCCCTGCATTTATGGTGCCATCCGTGAGCAGATGGATATCCTGGATGAAAAAGGAATTTCCTACGATTACTGTCCTGGTGTCAGCGCGTTCTGCGGCGCTGCTTCGGCGCTGAATCTGGAATACACGTTGCCGGAGATTTCTCAGAGTGTAATCATTACACGTATGGCAGGGCGTACCCCGGTGCCAAAGAAGGAGAGCATTGAGTCTTTTGCTGCTCATCGGGCAACCATGGTGGTGTTCTTAAGCACCGGAATGCTGGAAGAGCTGAGCAGACGGCTCATCGAGGGCGGATATACTGCTGAGACTCCGGCTGCCATTGTGTATAAGGCAACCTGGGAGGATGAGAAGAAATTCGTCTGTACTGTGGGAACCTTGGCTCAGACCGCCAGGGAAAATAACATCACCAAGACAGCTCTGATGATCATCGGAGATGTGGTATCTGCCAGTGACTATGATCGTTCCAAGTTATACGATCCTGCCTTTACCACAGAATTCAGACAGGCGACAGAATAATTCAGGAGGCAGCAGATGCGAGTAACCATGATCAGTTTTACCATATCTGGCTGTCAGTTGGGACAGAAAGTGTCTCGTGGATTAACGAAGCTTGGATATGACACAAAGCAATTTACCAAAAGTGCCCATACTATGGATTCTGATGCTGTTCAGGTTCAGGAACCACTTGGTAAATGGACTGGAAAGGCTTTCGAAGATTCTGATGCCATTTTGTTTATTGGGGCCTGTGGGATTGCTGTTCGAAGCATTGCCCCTTATGTGAAAGATAAGAAGAAAGACCCGGCGGTGATTGTCATTGACGAGAGGGGAACCTTTGCCATTTCCCTGTTGTCAGGACACATCGGCGGGGCCAATGAGTTGACCGGGATTATTGCATCCATTGCAGGAGCACAGCCTGTCATCACCACGGCCACTGATTTAAACGGCAGGTTTGCCGTGGATGTGTTTGCCAGAAAAAATGGCTGTTACATCTCTGAGATGAAATATGCCAAGGAAGTATCGGCGGCACTTTTGGCAGGAGAAGAGGTGGGTTTTTACAGTGAGTTCCCCTGGAAGGGGGAATTGCCCAGAGGACTGGTGCCTTATCAGAAGGGTGAAAAGAAGCCAAAGCTTGGTATTGCGGTGACTCCTTCTTTTCAGAAGCATCTCTATGAGCGAACCCTGTATCTGGTTCCAAAGATTCTCGCCTTGGGAATTGGCTGCCGCAAAGGAACTTCCATGGAGACCATACTGGGGCAGGTGAGAAAGCTCTGCAGTGAATTGATGATTCCAGAAGCTGCCGTTAAGCAGGTGGCGACTATTGATATCAAGAAAGAAGAACCTGGTCTGGTGGCATACTGTCGTGACCGCAATTTCCCCCTGATTTGTTACACTTCGGAGGAATTGCTGGCAGTGGAAGGTGAGTTTACTGAGTCAGAATTTGTAAAAAAGCAGGTGGGGGTGGGTAACGTCTGTGAGCGCAGCGCCCTTCTTGCCAGCAGTATTGAAATAAGCAGCAAAAAAACAAATGGAAAATTGATCCACGGAAAATATGCTGGCAATGGAGTGACTGTGGCATTGGCCGTGGAGGAATGGAGTGTGAACTTTGAATAAGATATATGTAGTGGGCATTGGCCCTGGAGAATATGAGCAGATGACCATCAAGGCAGCAAATGCTTTAAAAAGCTGTGACACCATTATCGGATACACCGTGTATGTGGATCTGGTGAAAGAGCATTTTGCAGATAAGGAATTTATGACCACACCGATGAAAAAAGAGGTAGAGCGCTGTGTGCTGGCCTTTGAGGAAGCAAAAAAGGGTAAAACCGTATCCATGATCTGCAGCGGAGATGCCGGAGTGTATGGCATGGCCGGCCTGATGTACGAAGTAGGGGTAAATTACCCGGATGTGGAGCTGGAAATTATTCCAGGAGTGACAGCAGCTACAGGCGGAGCCTCTGTTCTGGGTGCACCGTTGATTCACGATTTCTGTCTGATCAGTTTAAGTGACCTTCTGACTCCATGGGAGAAGATCGAAGCAAGACTGCTTCACGCTTCGGAGGCAGATTTTGTAATCTGTCTGTATAATCCGTCCAGCAGAAAACGTCATGATTATTTACAGAAAGCCTGTGATTTGATGATGCAGCACAAAGCTCCTGAGACTGTCTGTGGTATAGTGATGAATATCGGAAGAGAAGGGGAGCAGATGCACACCATGTCCTTAAAGGAACTTCGTGATACCAAGGTGGATATGTTTACCACCGTATTTATCGGAAATTCTCAGACTAAGGAATTAAGCGGCAAAATGGTAACACCAAGAGGTTATAGAAATGTGTAAAATACTTGTGTTTGCAGGTACGACAGAAGGCTATCAGATCACAGAATTTCTGGAAGAGCATCAGGTGAGGACTCACATGTGTGTGGCCACCGATTATGGTTCCTTGCGTCTTGCCCAGACGGAATATCTCACCATTTCCCATGAGCGCATGAATCAGCAGGAGATGGAGGCCTTTATGGGAAAAGAGCAATTTACCCAGGTCATTGATGCAACACACCCTTATGCGGTGGAGGTGACGGATAACATCAAAAAAGCCTGTGAAAACACAGGGATTCCTTATCAGCGTGTTCTTCGCGGGGAATCTGCAGCTCCTGTGGAGGGAGATGTGGTGATGGTGGATTCGGTGGAGGATGCCATTGACTTTCTGGAAGGAACTCAGGGAAATGTGCTGGTGACCACAGGAAGCAAGGAGCTTGGAAAGTTTACCCGTCTTACGGGATATCAGGAGCGTATCTATGCCAGAGTACTGTCTCTGCCCAATGTGGTGGAGCAGTGCAGCCAGTATGGCTTTCAGGGGGCGCATCTGATCTGTATGCAGGGCCCCTTTATCAAGGAATTGAACACGGCTATGCTGCGGCAATATAACTGCCGTTATCTGGTGACCAAGGAAGCCGGAAAAAACGGCGGATTTGAGGAAAAATGCCAGGCGGCGAAGGATGCGGATGCCATCTTGGTAGTTATTGGGCGTCCCAGACAGGAGCAGGGTATCAGCGTGGAAGCGTGCAGACAGAAGCTTCGGGAACTTTGTAATATAAAAGCAGAGCAGAAAATCTCCCTGGTAGGAATCGGAATGGGAAGTAAGGAATCCATGACGGTGGAGGCTGCCAAAGTCTGCCGTGAAGCTCAGTGTATCATCGGAGGCAAACGCCTTGTGGATGCAGTGGCAGCTCCCAATCAGGTGGTATGCTATGAATATCTGTCAGGAAAAATTAAAGAATATATCGATGCACATCCTGAATTTGAGCGAATTGTCATTGCACTGTCCGGCGATGTGGGCTTTTATAGCGGAGCCAGGAAGCTGGTTGAAGTGTTGGGGGAGCAGGTAGAAGTGATCTGCGGAATATCCTCGGTGGTGTATTTTATGTCAAAGATTCATCAGTCCTGGGACGATGCAGCTATTGTCAGCGCCCACGGAAGAGAATGTAATCTCATTCATTATATAAAATCCAACAAAAAGACATTCTCCATTCTGGGAACAAGAGATGGAGCGGCTTGTCTGGCAAGAAAGCTGGTGGATTATGGAATGAATCACGTGATCATGTATGTGGGAGAGGAGCTTTCTTATGACCAGGAGAAGATTCTTTCCGGCGTTCCGTCTGAGTTTGTGGACTATGATAGCAGCGTTCTGTCCGTAGTTTGTGTGGTAAATCCCCAGGCAAAGGAGCTTCCGAAGCATTTCCGTGACCGGGAGTTTATCCGGGGTAAGGCACCTATGACAAAGGAAGAAGTAAGAAGTTTGTCGGTGGACAAGCTGGAGATTCCATCTGATGCCATCTGTTACGATGTTGGAGCCGGAACTGGCTCTGTCTCCATGGAGATGGCATTGCAGGCTTATGACGGCAAGGTCTATGCCATTGAGAAAAAGCTGGAGGCTGTGGAGCTGATCCGTAAGAATCAAAAGGCGTTGGCTCTTGACAATCTGGTGGTATTGGAGGGACTGGCTCCGGGAGCGATGGAAGAGCTGGAAGCACCTACTCATGCTTTTATCGGCGGTTCTTCCGGAAATCTTCAGGAGATTGTGGCACTTCTTCTTCAGAAGAATCCAGGTGTGCGCATTGTAATTAACTGTATCACTCTGGAGACAGTGGCAGAGGCTCTTGGCTGCATCCGTACCTTGCCTTTGGAAGATGTGGACATTGCCCAGGTGACGGTGGCAAAATCCAAAGAGCTGGGAGCCTACCATATGATGATGGGCGAGAACCCCATCTATATTATTTCCTGTAAGGGGGCGGCATAAATGCAGAAAGTACCTAGAATATTAATCGGAGCCGGAGCCAGTGGAAGCGGGAAGACCATGATCACCTGCGGTGTGCTTCAGGCGTTGAAAAACAGAGGATTGAAAGTGGCTTCCTTTAAATGCGGCCCGGACTATATTGATCCCATGTTTCATACCACGGTTATTGGAACGAAATCCAGAAATCTGGATACCTTTTTTGCCGGGGAAGAGATTACCCGGTATGTGTTGATGGAAAACGCAAAGGATGTGGACATTTCCGTAATGGAAGGAGTCATGGGCTATTACGACGGTGTGGGCGGTATCACCACCCAGGCCAGTGCTTATGAGCTTGCCTCTATGACTCAGACTCCGGTGATTTTGATTATCAACTGCAAAGGAATGAGCATTTCCATGGCAGCTCAGATTAAGGGCTTTTTGGAGTATCGTGAGGATAGTGGAATCAAAGGTGTGATTTTAAATCAGATTTCTCCCATGTTGTATCAGCGGATGAAAACTCTCATTGAGCAGGAACTGCATATCCAGGTGCTGGGCTATGTGCCCACCATTCATGATTGCGTCATCGAGAGCCGTCATCTGGGACTGTTGCTGCCGGAGGAGGTACCGGAATTACAGCAGAACATTCAGAGTCTTGCGAAGGTTCTGGAGCAGACGCTGAATCTGGATGCCATAATTCGTCTGGCTGAAAATGCCCCCCAGTTGGAGCCGGTTGTTTTGGAGAAGATGGACTTGGCTTATGGATATCGTGTCCTGGAACCTATCCGGATTGCTCTGGCTTCTGATGAGGCATTCTGCTTCTTTTATGAGGACAACTTCCGACTTCTGAAGAAAATGGGAGCAGAGCTGATTCCCTTCTCGCCTCTTCATGACAGGGAACTGCCAAAGGGCATTCATGGAATTTTGCTCTACGGCGGCTATCCGGAGCTTCACGGCAGGGAGCTGGCGGCCAATCAGTCTATGAAGGACAGTATCTATAACAAGATTATGGAAGGAATGCCCTGTATGGCAGAGTGCGGCGGCTTTATGTATCTGCACGAATCCATGGAAGACATGGACAACCGGATTCATCCCATGGTGGGTGTGATTTCAGGAGAAGTCTATCGGACACCCAAGTTGAAGCGGTTTGGTTATGTGAATCTGACTCTGGGAGAAGAGGTGTTTGGAGAACAGGTGGGAGACCTGCCCGCTCATGAATTTCACTACTTTGATTCCACCAATTGTGGAGATGGATTTCTGGCGAAAAAGCCCATGAGCAATCGTTCCTGGAATTGTATGCATACGGAGCACAACCTGTTTGTGGGATTCCCTCATTTTTATTACTATGGAAATCCGAAATTACCGGCGGCCTTTTTGAAGGCAGCGTTAAATTATAAGAAATCACGGCAGAAAGGATGATGGCTATGATGATTACTCATGGACTTGCTCTGTTGCTGGGATTTCTGTTAGATCTGTGTTTTGGTGATCCCAGATGGCTGTATCATCCCATTTGTATCACTGGAAATCTGATTGCCTGGCTTCAGAAGAAGCTAAGAGCAGCCTTTCCAAAAACACCGGGAGGAGAGCATCAGGCAGGTGCTTTGCTGGTGATTTTGGTGTGTATTTACTCGCTGGGGGCTCCGGCTGTGATTTTATATGTGCTGTATCGGATTCACTGGGCAGCAGGATTTGTGATGGAGACCTTCTGGTGCTATCAGCTTCTGGCTGCCAGGTCCTTAAAAACAGAGAGTATGAAAGTGTATGCGGAGCTTGAGAAAGAAGATTTGGAAGGTGCCCGTTATGCCGTATCCATGATTGTGGGGAGAGATACCAAGTCCCTCACTGATACCGGAGTCATCAAAGCTACAGTGGAGACCATTGCGGAAAATACTTCGGACGGTGTGGTGGCTCCCATGATTTATATGGCAATCGGCGGTGTGCCGCTGATGTATCTGTATAAAGGAATCAATACCATGGATTCCATGGTGGGATATAAAGATGAAAAATATCTTCATTTCGGGCGTTATGCGGCAAAGCTGGACGACCTTGCCAACTTTATTCCGGCAAGAGTCTGCGGTGTGTTGATGATTTTGGGAGCCTTTGTCTGCGGTATGAATGGGAAAAAGGCTGCTTGGATTTTTAAGCGGGATCGATACAATCATGCCAGCCCCAATTCTGCCCAGACCGAGTCGGTGATGGCAGGTGCCCTTGGGGTGCAGCTGGCGGGAGATGCATGGTATTTTGGGAAGCTTTACAAAAAGCCCACCATCGGAGATTTTGGCCGTCCCGTTGAAAAGGAGGATATTCCACGGGCCAATCGGCTTATGTATGGGGCTTCGGCGCTTTGTTGTCTGGCGCTTGTCGTTCTTTTGGGAGTCCTTTCCCAAATTCCTCTCTGATTTTGGAGAGATGAGATAGAGAATGGAAAAGACTGGAGTAGATTATGTTAAAACATGTACATGGCGGTGATGTGTACCGTTATGAAAATTATCTGGATTATTCGGCAAACTGTAATCCGCTGGGAGTTCCAAAGGGAGTGCGGGATGCCATTGTTCAGGCTGTGGATTCGGTGGTTCACTATCCCGATGTTCAGTGTGAAAAATTAAAGCAGGCCATTGGGGCATATGAGCAGGTCCCAACAGGGCAGATTTTCTGCGGCAACGGAGCTGCGGAGGTAATCTTTTCTCTGTGCCTTGCCAGAAAGCCGAAGGTGGCTTTGATTCCTGCGCCCACCTTTGCAGAGTACGAGCAGGCATTGGAGAGTGTGGGCTGTGAGGTAAAGCT
Source organism: uncultured Lachnospiraceae bacterium (assembly GCA_947039785.1). Classification (GTDB taxonomy): domain Bacteria; phylum Bacillota; class Clostridia; order Lachnospirales; family Lachnospiraceae; genus JALFVM01. The sequence continues at coordinate 24,193 of CAMQZX010000006.1, forward strand.
TCATTTTCTAAAGGAAGATGAGGGCTTTGTGCTGGATGATACATTTGCGGAGGAAATTTGCAGGATAAAGCCGGATATGGTGTTTCTGTGCAATCCCAACAATCCCACCGGGGTGCTGACACCCAGAAAGCTTCTGGAGATGATTTTAAAAGTCTGTGATGAACAGGGCACGCTGCTGGTACTGGATGAGTGCTTTCTGGATTTTATAGAAAAGCCGGAAGATTATACCATGAAAGCTTATCTGGGAAAGAATCCAAATCTGTTTATTGTAAAGGCATTTACCAAGCGTTATGCAATGGCAGGAGTCCGGCTGGGATATGGCCTTACCCAAAATGCAGCTCTTATGGAGAAAATGGAGCTGGTGACTCAGCCCTGGAATGTGTCCAGTCTGGCACAGGCGGCGGGAATTGCAGCATTAAAGGAAAAAGAGTATGTGGAAGCGGGACGTCAGCTGATCTTTCGGGAGAGAGACTATCTTTTGGAAGAGCTTCGAAAACTTCCCCTGAAGGTGTATGATTCCTGCGCCAATTACATATTTTTCCGGGGAAGAGATGACCTGCCCCAGAAAATGAAAGAGTTTAAGATATTGATTCGTGACTGCAGCAATTACCACAATCTGACTCCGGGTTACTGCCGGATTGCTGTGCGGACCCATGAGGAGAACCAGCGGCTGATCGGGGCGCTGCGGCAGATTGAACTGTCAGGAAATAAAGAATAGGAGATGAGAGAATGGCGAAAGCAATTATGATCCAGGGCACCATGTCCAATGCGGGCAAAAGCCTGCTGGCTGCAGGACTGTGCCGTATTTTTAAACAGGACGGCTATAAAGTGGCGCCCTTTAAATCCCAGAATATGGCGCTGAATTCCTTCATCACCAATGAAGGACTGGAGATGGGACGTGCCCAGGTTATGCAGGCGGAAGCGGCAGGGATTCAGCCATCTGTGCTGATGAATCCCATTTTGTTAAAGCCCACCAACGATGTAGGCTCACAGGTGATTGTAAATGGTGAGGTGCTGGGAACCATGAGTGCCAGAGACTACTTCGCTTATAAGAAGAAATTGCTGCCGGACGTAATGAAAGCATACAAGACACTGGCAGAAGAATATGATATTATTGTAATTGAGGGTGCCGGAAGTCCGGCAGAGATCAATCTGAAGGAAGAAGACATTGTCAACATGGGAATGGCAAAGGCTGCCAAGGCGCCTGTCCTTTTGGTGGGAGACATTGACAGAGGCGGCGTGTTTGCCCAGCTTATTGGTACGGTAATGCTTCTGGAGGAGGATGAGAAAGCCATGGTAAAGGGCTTGATCATAAACAAATTCCGGGGAGACAAGACCATTCTGGATCCGGGTGTGGAACAGCTGGAGGAGCTTGCCAGGATACCCGTAGTTGGAGTGGCTCCTTATCTGGATATTCAGGTGGAGGATGAGGACAGTCTGACAGAACGATTTGAGGGAACTCAGCAGGTTGGGCTCATTGACATTGCCGTGATCCGCCTTCCCAGAATTTCCAACTTCACAGACTTTAATCCTTTTGAGTCTGTTCCGGGTGTGTCTCTTCGTTATGTAAAGCGTGCCGGTGAGTTGAAAAATCCGGATATGATTATTTTGCCCGGAACCAAAAATACCATGGAAGATCTGCTTTGGATGCGTCAGAACGGGCTGGAGGCAGCCATTTTGAAAGAAGCAGCTAAAGGAAAGATCATCTTTGGCATCTGCGGCGGCTATCAGATGTTGGGTGAGACTTTATCAGATCCCCATCATGTGGAAGCAGGCGGTGAGATTCAGGGAATGGGACTTCTGGCTATGGATACCGTGTTTGAGGAAGAGAAGACCAGAACAAGAGTTGGAGGAACCTTCCGTAAGGTGGGTGGACCTTTAAGCCGTTTGGAGGGAGTTCAACTGGAGGGCTATGAGATTCATATGGGAGAATCCCGTCTGAAAGAAGGTGTTCTTCAGGTTACTGACATTACAGATGGAGTGACGAAAGCTTCCAAGATGGACGGAGCCTGCCAGGGCAATGTCTATGGTTCTTATGTCCATGGAATCTTCGACAAAGAAGAGGTGGCGAAAAAAATCGTGGAGTCCATTGGTGAGATCAAGGGATTGGATGTGTCAGAAATGACTGGCGTGGATTTCCAGGCATTCAAAGAGACGCAATATGATATTCTGGCAGAGGGACTGCGCAAGCATCTGGATATGAAGAAAATTTATGAGATACTGGAAGAGGGCATTTAAAATGTCGGGCTTTTTACAGGAGGAACGAGCATGAAGATAGAACTGGAAAATGTAAAGCCTCAGGAGATCGAAGCCAAAAGCTTTGAGATGATCACAGCAGAGTTGGGAGATACTCCTTTGATCCCGGGGACTGAAATGATCGTAAAGCGCTGCATCCATACCAGTGCAGACTTTGACTACGCCAAAAGCTTGTGTTTTTCGGAAGGTGCAGTGGAAAAGGCAAGAGACGCTATCCGAAGAGGTGTCAGTATTGTTACAGACACGCAGATGGCAAAGGCTGGGATTAATAAGAGAACACTGGCAAAATACGGCGGTGAGGTACATTGCTTTATGTCTGACGAGGATGTGGCACAGATTGCCAAAGAAAATGGCACCACAAGAGCTACTGCCTGCATTGATAAAGCAGCCGCCATGGGAGAAGAGTTTATCTTCGCCATCGGCAATGCGCCAACAGCTCTGGTGCGTCTTTATGAACTGATTAAGGAGGATAAAATCCATCCGGCGCTGATTATTGGTGTACCGGTGGGATTTGTCAATGTGGTACAGTCCAAAGAGCTGATTATGGAGACAGATGTTCCTTATATTGTGGCAAGAGGACGCAAGGGTGGCAGCAACATTGCAGCCTGTATTTGTAATGCATTGATGTATCTGGACGGCAGAGAGTAAAGCCAATTGGTAAATTACCACAGGAAATTATCTGCGTTACTTCTTTAATTTAGTGAAATTTTTTGTTGTAAAGTGAGATATTATCCTGTATAATACAGAAATATGAGATTTGGGTTGCAGACTGGACAAGGGTGTACGGCGACTTTATGTCGCAGTATGCCTTTTTCTTTTATAGTGTGTTTGAAAATTGTTTTCCGCAAGATGGATTCCACAAAGTGGGGGATACTGATTTTGGGAATGAATTTTCAAACACATTCTAAGATCCCAGATTTACACAAAAAAGAGGGTAGGGAGGTAACACATGTTAGATTCAATAACATCAATTATCAACAGTATTGACGGATTTGTCTGGGGTTGGTGGATGATTATTCTGCTTTTGGGAACCCATGTGTTTATGACAATCCGTACAGGATTCATTCAGAAAAAGATTGGTACAGGTATACGTCTTTCTGTGACAAAGGATCCGAATGCAGAAGGTGAGGTAAGTCAGTTTGGAGCGCTGACCACTGCGCTGGCATCTACAATCGGAACTGGTAACATCATCGGTGTGGGAACTGCCATTGCTCTTGGCGGTCCTGGTGCTGTACTGTGGTGCTGGCTGACTGGTGTATTCGGCATTGCCACAAAGTACAGTGAGTCTCTGATCGCTGTAAAATATCGTGTTAAGACAAAAGACGGACGTATGCAGGGCGGTGCCATGTATGCTCTGGAGCGTGGACTGAATATGAAATGGCTGGGGTTGATTTTTGCATTCTTCGGCGCATTTGCCTCCTTTGGAATCGGATGTGCCACACAGGTAAACGCCATTGCCACCGTATGTAAGGAAAACGTGGGGATTCCTCCAATTGTGGTAGGTATCGTTGTGGCAGTTTTGACAGCCCTTGTTATTTTCGGTGGAATCAAATCCATTGCCAATGTCTGTGAGAAGCTGGTTCCTTTCATGGCAGTGTTTTATGTGATTGGATGTATCATCATTCTGGGTATCAACTATGACTTTATCATTCCAGCTTTGCAGAAAATTGTATCCCTGGCATTTACACCGGGTGCAGCGGCAGGCGGTCTGGTTGGACGTGGTATCATGATGGCTATGCAGTATGGTATTGCCAGAGGCCTGTTCTCTAATGAGTCTGGTATGGGTTCTGCTCCTATCGCAGCAGCAGCAGCTCAGACAAGAAATCCGGTACGTCAGGCGCTGGTATCCAGCACAGGTACCTTCTGGGATACGGTTGTAGTGTGTGCTATGACAGGATTGGTTCTTGTCACAAGTATCATGAAGAATCCTGCCATTGACATGTCTAATGTGACGGACGGAGGTACACTGACCACACTGGCATTTTCACAGATTCCGGTACTTGGTCCCATTATTTTGGTGGTTGGTATCATTTCCTTTGCTTACTCTACTGTTTTGGGTTGGGCTTACTACGGAGAGCGTTGTGTAGAGTATTTCTCAGGAAGTAAGGGACTGATCCCTTACCGTGTACTGTATATCATCGTTGCAGCTATCGCTCCGATCGCTTCTCTGAATCTGGTTTGGACCATTGCCGATATTCTGAATGCGCTGATGGCTATTCCCAACTTAATTGCAGTGCTCTTGCTCTCCAATGTGATCGTAAAGGAGACAAAGAAGTATATCAATGACCTGGATGCCAGTGATGACAGTGAGATTCCTGTTATTGACAAATAAAATTGATATTTTATGTACTTACAGCTCTGACAGCGGCTTTGAACCGCTGCAGGGCTGTCTTTTACGTTGTTTTGTGGGGAAATTCCCATTATAGAAAAAAAACTTTTATTTTCATAACAACTTTGGTATAATAAGCAAAGAAAGTTATTAAGCCTTAGGAGGTTTTATTATGGCAGAGAAGAGAAACATATATAAGATACATGAAAATGGCGGCATGGGCGATGTTCAGATTGCAGACAGTGTAGTGGCAATCATCGCAGGACTGGCAGCTACTGAAGTAGAAGGCGTAGCCTCCATGGCAGGCAATATTACCAATGAACTGGTGGCAAAGCTTGGAATGAAGAATTTGTCCAAAGGTGTGAGAATCGATGTATTGGAAGGCGTAGTTACCGTGGACTTAAATCTGAATATACAATATGGTTACAACATCTTTGAGACCAGCCAGACAGTACAGGAGAAAGTAAAGGCTGCCATTGAAAACATGACAGGGCTTACGGTATCGGATGTGAATATTCGAATCGCAGGCGTAGATATGGAAGACGAAAAAGGAAAGTAACCCTTTCCTTTTTTCTTTATGTACAAAAAATGGGAGGATAGAATGGGTAGACGAGAATTGAGGGAGCACACGTTTAAGCTTCTGTTTATGAGTGATTTTAATGAAGGCTCAGAGATGACAGAGCAATTGCAGATGTATTTTGAAGGGTTGGAGGAGTTAAATGAGAAAGATCAGCAGTATATGCAGGAAAAATACGACCATGTGAAGGAACATCTGGAAGAGATTGATAAAATTTTAAATGACAATTCCAAAGGCTGGAAGACCAGCCGTATGAGCAAGGTGGATTTAAATATCCTTCGCCTTGCGGTATATGAGATGAGATTTGATGAAGATGTGCCGGTGAAAGTGGCAATCAATGAGGCAGTGGAGATTGCCAAATCCTTTGGCGGAGATACTTCCGCATCCTTTATCAATGGAATTTTGGGTAAAATAGCCAAGGAGAGCTAATTTATGAACAATGTCTATTCTGTGGGACAGGTGAATTCCTATATCAAAAATATGTTTGTCCAGGATTTTATGCTGAACCGCATATACATTAAGGGAGAGGTGTCCAACTGTAAATATCATACATCGGGGCATATCTATTTTTCTTTGAAGGATGAGACGGGAACCATAAGTTGTGTCATGTTCGCCGGACAGCGTAAAGGACTTGCCTTTGCCATGAAGAATGGAGACAAGGTCATTGTGGGAGGCAGCGTCAGTGTTTATGAACGGGACGGACGCTACCAGCTCTATGCCAAAGAGATTACGCTGGAAGGGGCAGGGCTTCTCTATGAGCGGTACCTGGCTCTGAAAAAAGAGCTGGAAGAGATGGGGATGTTTGCCATGGAGTACAAGCAGCCTATTCCCCGATTTATCAAAAAGCTGGGAGTGGTGACAGCACCTACTGGGGCAGCCGTTCAGGATATTCGTAATATTTCCTATCGCCGGAATCCGTACCTTCAGATTATTCTCTACCCGGCCCTTGTTCAGGGTGAGGGCGCCAAAGAGAGCATTGTACGGGGAATTCAGATGCTGGACGCGTATGGCGTGGATGTGATTATTGTAGGAAGAGGCGGCGGGTCCATTGAGGATTTGTGGGCATTTAATGAGGAAGAAGTGGCGCGGGCGATTTTTCATTGCTCCACCCCGATTATTTCTGCAGTGGGACATGAGACAGATACCACTATTGCTGATTTTGTGGCTGATTTGCGGGCACCGACACCATCAGCGGCGGCAGAATTGGCAGTAGACGATTACCACAGTCTGATAGAGAGTTTGATGGACGTTCGACGACGCTATTGCAGAAGTATGGAGAATCGTCTGCTTCTGGCAAAAAGCGGACTGCGTCAGTATCAGATGAAGTTTCAATATTTGAGCCCGGAAAATCAAATCCGTCAGAAGAGACAATATCTGGTGGATATCCAGGATAAGCTGGAGGTCAATATGAACCGAAAGATTCTTCAGTCCAGGCATCGGCTGGAATTATCCGTTGAACGTATGAAGGGCTTATCACCTCTGAGTAAATTAAATCAGGGGTATTCTTATGTTTCCGATGAAAATCAAAACAACATCAAAAGTGCCGGACAGGTGGTAAAAGGAGACCGGTTATTTATCCAGGTTTCAGACGGAGAGATTGAAGCCACTGTACAGAATGTAAGAGCCATTGAGCGGGAGCACCTGGTTTAGGCGTAAATGAGTAAATAAGAAAGTGACAGATACGAGGTAATGGTATGGCAGAGATGGATAATACTACGATTGAAGAAGCTTTTGAGACGTTGGAAGAACTGGTTCAGAAGCTGGAGGACAGTGACATTACCCTGGAGGAATCCTTTCGGGTATACAAAGAAGGTATGGAGCTGCTGAAATACTGCAGTGAGAAAATTGATACAGTAGAGAAGAAAATGCTTCAGATGAACGAGGATGGTACAGTCAGTGAATTTTAGAGAAGAATTGGAAAGTCGTACAGAGCAGGTCAACAAGCTGATTGGGAAATTTCTTCCGAAGGAGGAAGGATTTTCTGTGGAAATGGCGAAAGCAATGAACTACAGTATGTTGGCAGGCGGCAAGCGTCTGCGTCCCATTTTGATGTGGGAGACTTATCGTCTGTTTGGCGGCAAAGGACAGGTAGTGGCTCCTTTTATGGTTGCCATGGAGATGATTCATACCCATTCCCTGATTCATGACGACCTGCCTGCGCTGGATAATGATGAATACCGCAGAGGAAAACCAACGACTCATGCAGTATTTGGGGAAGCAATGGGAATACTAAGCGGAGACGCACTTTTAAACTATGCTTATGAGGTGGCTTTTCACAGTTTTCATGTGGAGCCGGAAAATAAAAACATCCCCCTGGCGCTCCAGATTCTGGCGGCAAAGACAGGAATCTATGGAATGCTGGGAGGTCAAGGTGTAGATGTGACCAATGAGGGAAGAGAGATTCCGGAAGATATGCTGTTATATATCTACAGGAATAAGACTTCTGCGCTCATCGAATCCTCTATGATGACAGGAGCAGTACTGGCGGGAACTTCCAATAAGAAAATCCGCATCATGGAAGAGATTGGAAGGAAGGTGGGCCTTGCTTTCCAGATTCAGGATGATATTCTGGATGTGACCAGTACCACCCAGGAGCTTGGAAAGCCGGTACACAGCGATGAGAAGAATCATAAGGTCACCTGTGTGACCATTCACGGACTGCAAAAAGCCTCCCGGATGGTGGAAGAATTGTCCCGGGATGCCATTGCCTTGCTGGATGGATTGGAGGAGAAGAATGAATTTTTAAGAGAATTGATTCTTTCTCTGATTACACGTACCAAGTAAAAGGACGGGGATACAAATGATTTTAGATCAGATAAAGCAACCAAATGATATTCATAAAATACCTTTGGACCAGTTTCCAGAGATGGCCAAGGAGATTCGCACCTTTCTCATTGAGACGGTCAGTAAGCTGGGGGGGCATCTGGCTTCCAATCTGGGTGCTGTGGAACTGACCATGGCGCTTCACAACGTGCTGAATTTTCCGGAAGATAAATTAATCTGGGATGTGGGCCATCAGGCATATACTCATAAAATCTTAACTGGCAGAAGGGATGAATTTGTGAACCTTCGAAAGGAACACGGGTTAAGCGGCTTTCCCAAAAGAAGCGAAAGCGACTGTGATTCCTTTGACACGGGGCACAGCTCCACTTCTCTGTCAGCAGGCCTGGGCTATGTGAAGGCCAGGGAGTTAACAGGCGGTTCTTACCATGTGGTGTCAGTCATCGGTGACGGCGCCCTGACGGGAGGAATGGCCTATGAGGCGTTAAACAATGCCTCCGCGTTAAAATCCAATTTTATCATTGTGTTGAATGACAATACCATGTCCATATCAAAAAATGTGGGCGGTATGTCAGCTTATCTTGGAAATATACGCACAGCGGAGGTTTATACAGGGCTGAAAATCCATGTGACGAAAACATTGAAGAAGATTCCCAGAGTGGGAGAGTCTATGGTGCGGGCAGCACATAATACTAAGAGTGGGATTAAGCAGCTGGTAATTCCGGGAATGCTGTTTGAAAATATGGGGCTGACTTATCTGGGACCGGTGGATGGACATAACATGCGCCAGATGATGAAGCTGTTTAACGAGGCCAAACGAGTGGAGGGACCGGTAATCGTCCATGTACTCACCCAGAAGGGCAGAGGATATGAGCCGGCAGTGCGCCATCCCGACCGATTCCATGGAACGGCGGCCTTTGATATTAAGACGGGTTTGCCGTTAAAAAAGCAGGGGAAAGCTAATTATACGGACATTTTCTCCACGGTGATGCGAAAGCTGGGAGACCGGGAACCCAAGGTGGCAGCCATTACGGCAGCCATGCCTACAGGAACGGGATTAAAGAGGTTTGCCAATATGTTTCCGGATCGTTTTTTCGATGTGGGAATTGCAGAGGCCCATGCGGTGACCTTTGCAGCTGGACTGGCGCTGGGAGGGATGATCCCCATTGTGGCAGTGTATTCTTCCTTTCTGCAGAGGGCCTTTGACCAGCTTATCCATGATATTTGTATGCAAAATGTCCATGTGGTTTTTGCCATTGACCGGGCAGGACTGGTGGGAAGCGACGGTGAGACGCATCAGGGATGTTTTGACCTGTCTTATCTGTCCATGATGCCCAATATGACGGTGATGGCTCCCAAGAATAAATGGGAATTGTCCGATATGATTAAGTTTGCCATTTATCAGGAAGGGCCTGTGGCAATCCGCTATCCCAGAGGGGAGGCTTACGATGGTCTGGAAGAATGCCGAAGCCCGGTGGAACCTGGTAAATCTGAGGAGATTCACAAGGGAAGTCAGGTGGCAGTTCTTGCCGTGGGAAGTATGGTGGAAATGGCAGAATATGCCTGGCAGAAATTGACAGAAGAAGCCATACATCCCACAGTGATCAACGCACGTTTTGTGAAACCTTTGGATACAGACTGTCTGGATTATCTGGTAAAGGAGCACCACACGGTGATTACCGTGGAAGAGAACGTGCGAAGCGGTGGATTTGGTCAGCAGGTGACAGATTATATGCAGAAACACCATCCTCAGACAGCAGTGCATATTCTTGCCATTGAGGATTGCTTTGTTCAGCAGGGAAATGTGGCCGATCTGCGCCGGAATCTGGGACTGGATGGCGATTCCATCGCATCTGTGGTAAAGGAGTATTGGAAATAAAATGAAAGAACGTTTAGATGTACTATTGGTAAATAGAAATCTGGCAGCATCCCGGGAGAAAGCCAAGGCAATCATTATGTCAGGAAATGTCTATGTGGAAGGCCAGAAGGAAGACAAAGCAGGTTCCATGTTTCAGGATACGGTAAAGATTGAAGTCCGGGGCAATACATTGCCTTATGTCAGCCGGGGAGGGTTGAAGCTTGAGAAGGCTATGACTCATTTTGGTCTGACTCTGGAAGGAAAGGTGTGTATGGATGTGGGCTCCTCCACAGGAGGTTTCACGGACTGTATGCTGCAAAACAAAGCGGTAAAGGTCTATGCCATTGATGTGGGACATGGACAGTTGGACTGGAAGCTTAGAAATGACCCGAGAGTGGTATGTATGGAAAAGACGAACATCCGTTATGTGGTTCCCTCTGATATTCAGGAACTTGCAAATTTCTCATCCATTGATGTGTCCTTTATTTCTCTGACAAAGGTGTTGGGGCCAGTGAGAGAGCTGCTGACCGAAGACGGGGAGATTGTATGTCTCATTAAGCCTCAGTTTGAGGCTGGAAGAGAAAAAGTGGGAAAGAAAGGCGTGGTGAGAGACCCGGCTGTTCACCGGGAGGTCATTGAGAAAGTGATTGCCTATAGCCGTGAACTGGGTTTTGGAATCCATCATCTGGAATTTTCTCCCATCAAGGGACCGGAAGGCAATATTGAATATTTACTTCATATCAAAAAGAATGACGGAGGTTACGAGTCCGATGTGAATGTGGATGCTGTGGTGGATCAGGCACATCAGGTACTGGACAAAAAGTAAGACATGCAGAATTTCTATATCATAGCCAACTCCCAGAAGGACCCAAACTGGGAAATTACTCATAAGATTACTTCATATTTAAGACGTCATCATTGTGTCTGTCATGTGCAGGAAGCCGGCGGCAGAATCGATATAGGTCCTTATCATTATACCAATGCGAGCCTGATTCCCCCTGGAGTGGAATGTATCATTGTTCTGGGCGGCGACGGAACTCTTCTTCAGGCAGCCAGGGATGTGGTACATAGACAGATTCCTCTGTTTGGAATCAATATGGGAACGCTGGGATATCTGGCGGAAGTGAATAAGCAGGCCATCTATCCGGCACTGGAGCAGCTTATGATGGATGATTATGCCATTGAAGAACGAATGATGTTAAAGGGAAGTGTCTATCACCAGGGTCAGTTGGTGGGAGAGGACATTGCCTTAAATGATATTGTGATTGGGCGGGAGGGCCCCTTGCGTGTCATTCGTTTTATGAATTACGTAAATGATGAATATCTGAATTCTTATAATGCAGATGGAATTATCGTTGCCACGCCCACTGGCTCCACAGGATACAGTCTGTCGGCAGGAGGTCCTATCATTTCGCCCGATGCACGGCTGACCATGATTACTCCTCTGGCACCTCATACACTGAACACCAGAAGTATCATTCTCCCCGCGGAGGATGTGATTAAGGTAAAAATCGGCCCTGGACGGCGTCAGGCAGAGGAGAAGGGACAGGCAACCTTTGATGGAGACATCAGTATTCCCATGACTACCGGAGACAAGATTGTGATTCGGCAATCGGAAGTGAGTACGAAAATTGTGAAGCTGAATCATTTAAGCTTTGTTGAGGTTTTAAGACAGAAGATGGGAAACAGTTAGTACGCAGGAGAGAAATAAGCGTGCTGGGAGGTTTAAAATGAAACTGAAAAGACACTCGAAAATTTTGGAATTGATCAATGAGTTTGAGATAGAAACTCAGGAGGAGCTGGCGCAGCGTCTGGACGAGGCGGGCTATAAGGTTACCCAGGCCACTGTATCCAGAGATATCCGTGAGCTGAGTTTGACGAAAGTCACCAACGGCAGAGGACGTTCCATTTATGCAGTTTTGCAGGCACCTAATCGAAATCTCAGTGAGAAGTATTCCCGCGTTCTGCGGGATGCCTTTGTGTCCATGGATACAGCCCAGAATATTCTTGTGATCAAGACGGTGCCGGGCATGGCAATGGGAGTGGCTGCTGCGTTGGATGAATTAAAATTCCATGAGATCATTGGCAGCATCGCTGGAGATGATACGGTGATGTGTGTCATAAAGACAGCGGACAAATCCCTGCTGGTCATGGAGAAATTGCGAAAAGTATTGGAAAATCTGAATTAGAGGTGTGTGAATGTTATTAAGTTTACATGTGAAAAATCTGGCACTGATCCGGGAATCCGAGGTGGAATTTGGACCGGGACTCAATATCCTCACCGGTGAGACAGGCGCAGGTAAGTCCATTTTGCTGGGATCGGTTCAGCTGGCATTGGGCAGCAAAATGTCCAGGAATATGATTCGGGAGAACGCGGACTATGGTCTTGTGGAGCTGCTGTTTTCCATCGACGATCCCAGAGTGGAGGCCAAACTGAGCGAGATGGAAGTATATGCAGAGGAAGGAACAGTTCTTCTTAGCCGGAGAGTGACAGAAAACCGCAGCGTGTGTCGTATCAACGGAGAGACTTGTACCATGGCGCGCATGAAACAGGCTGCATCTTATCTTCTGGATATTCACGGACAGCATGAGCATCAATCCCTTCTTTATAAAAGCAAACAATTGGAAATTCTGGATTCTTTTGGAAAGGAGAGAATTGTTGATGCCAGGGAAGTGGTTTCCAATTTATTCCATAGCTATACAGACATAAAAAGACAGCTTTCGTTGCAATCTATGAATGAGGAACAGAGAAAAAGGGAGATTTCATTTTTGGAATTTGAAATCAAAGAGATTCAGGAGGCAGAGCTGAAATCCGGTGAGGACGAGGAACTGGAGGCTCAATATCGGAGGCTGAATAACAGTCGAAGAATCATGGAATCTCTGCAGCAGGTACATGTGTGTACCGGATATGACGGTCCGTCCTGCGCCGGAGAGCTGGTGGGTCGGGCGCTTCGTCATGTGAGCAGCGTGTCGGAATTTGATCCTGCCCTTGGAAATCTGGAAAGTATGCTGACAGATATTGATGGCCTGCTCAATGATTTTAACCGGGAACTGTCAGACTATATGGAAGAAATGACCTTCGAGGAGGAAGAATTCCGTCAATTGGAGCAGCGTTTGGATTTCATCAACAATCTAAAGGCAAAATATGGAAATACCATGGAAAAGATTCAGGAGTATGCAGTGGCACAGCAGACAAGGCTGGAGGAGCTTTTGGACTACGAAGAGAATCGAAGGAAGCTTCAAAAGCGTTTGAAGGAAGTGGAAGAAGAGCTGGAGACGGCATGCCAGTCCCTCACAACAGTCCGCAAAAACTATGCTCTCAGTCTGGAGCAACAGATTATATCGGAGCTTCAGGATTTGAATTTTCAGGATGTGAAGTTTCAGATTCATTTTGACCGTGCCCAGAGCTATTCTGCCAATGGCTTGGACGATGTGGAATACCAGATTTCTACCAATCCGGGAGAACCTATGAAGCCACTTGGCAAAGTGGTTTCCGGTGGTGAGCTGAGCCGAATCATGCTGGCAATCAAGACTTTGCTGGCAGATAAAGATGAAGTGGGAACCTTGATTTTCGATGAGATCGATACGGGTATCAGTGGAAGAACGGCCCAGAAGGTGTCGGAGAAAATGGCAAGGATTGGCCTGGATCGTCAGGTTTTGTGTATTACACATCTGCCTCAGATTGCATCTATGGCAGACACTCATTTTGTAATTACCAAACGTGTGGATCAGGATCAGACCATCACCAACATCGAAAAATTAAACCAGGAAGATTCTGTATCCGAGCTGGCAAGATTGCTTGGCGGTGCAGAAATCACAGGAACAGTTCTGGAAAGTGCCCGGGAAATGAAACTATTGGCACAGAATCAAAAAAATACAAGATTACATTCTTAAATAACTCACATAATAAGAGAGGGATATCATTTGGGTATCTCTCTCTTTTCCTATAATAAGAAATTCTTTTGGGATTTCTTGTTATGTTAAAGCCCTCTGGGCAGGTGATATGTGACAGATAAATTTTTTGCAAAGGATGTGATTGGATGATGAATATTGGAGAAAATGTTCCACCCCCGTCTGAATGGGACCGGACATGGAAACGAAAATATCGGAGTGTACTGTTGACACTGGCAGGAATCTTTCTGTTCATCATGTTCGTTCTGGGATATTATACATTGAAGGATTCCATACCAGATGAGATACGTATGACAAAGGAAAATCAGGAAGAGATGGCGGAGTTGTTTACCAATCCTCTGGTGACCTGGGAAGACACCATTCCGGCCTCTCAGGGCGGGCAATTTACCATTTCATGCAAATTACTGAATGTCATACCGTTGAAAGATGTGAAAGTGGATTTGGTGGAAAAACAGTGGGTTCAGGTTAGTGGAAATGCGGTGGGAATCTATATGGCAATGGAAGGAATCCTCATTGTGGATACACAGGAGATTAAAGGTGAGGATGGAATTTACTATGATCCGGCTGAAAATCTGGTACAGCCGGGAGATTACATTACTGCCTTCAACCAACAGCCCATTGCAACCAAGCGGGATCTGATTCAGGCAGTTCAGGAATGCCATGGGGATAATGTGCAGTTATCCTTGATTCGAAACGGAGAGGAAATCCAGCTGTCTCTCTGTCCGGTAAAATGCAGTGAGGAAGAATACAAGCTGGGAATCTGGGTGCGGGATGATACCCAGGGAATTGGAACTTTAACTTATGTAGATGGCAATTCTGTCTTCGGAGCTTTGGGACATGGCATCAGTGACATTGACACCGGAAATCTGCTGAACATCCAGGATGGACAGCTCTACGAGACAGAAATTATGGGTATCAACAAAGGATCCAAAGGAACGCCGGGAGAACTTTCCGGACTGATTCGCTACCAGGATGATAAAATCCTTGGCGATATATCTGCTAACACAGAAAATGGTATTTTCGGACATCTGGACAATCTGGATGGTCTGAATCTGAAATCCATGGAAGTGGGCTACAAGCAGGACATGGAACTGGGAGCCGCCAGTATTCTCTGTGCAGTGGACGGCCAGGTCGAAGAATATCAGGTGGAAATTACTAAAATCGACATGAATCACCAGGACACAAACAAAAGCTTCGTGGTAAAAGTCACCGACGACCGCCTTCTGGAAAAGACCGGGGGAATCGTCCAGGGTATGTCTGGCAGCCCTGTAATCCAAAACGGAAAATTCGTAGGAGCAATTACCCACGTCTTTGTTCAGGACTCCACAGGAGGTTATGGAATCTTTGCGGAGACCATGCTGAAAGAGGCAGGCAATTCATAATAACTTACAGTACAATCAGAACCACAGGGGAAGCCGGCGGTTCTGATTGTATGTAACGAAAAAATATAGGGGGGTTTTTATTATGCTTGTATTGGAGGGTTACTGCTCCTTGGATAGTGCCAATATTACTCCTTCAGACTGGCAGGGGCTGGCCAAGCGGGTTGAGAAGTTGTCTGACCAGTGTCATGGGATTGTGTAAGCCATGGTACGGACACCATGGCGCGTAGCTCACTACGCCTCCCATATTTGGATATCTGGAAAACAAAAAGGCAGAGAAGATGCCACCTGTTTCGTTTTTATCTGGGATTCCAGGAACAGGTTTCTCCTTTTTTGCAGTTCTTATATGCTTGAAGTATTCATATTGCCAATATTTTTTTACAAAAAACATTTGTATTAAAGTATTTTCACATTAAAGCATCCACAGGAAAAAGTTTTACATCAATAGAATTTTATGTTAAAATAATTTTGAATATATTTTTGTAAGTATCATGAACACAAGCTGT